>NZ_RCOE01000306.1:0-6706 GCF_004321495.1 Pseudomonas sp. Sample_10 | reverse complement strand
CCGCGCGTGATCGAGCAGACCGTGCGCGAAAAACTGCCGGAAGGCTTCCAGCGCAGCGAGTTCCTGCTGGAACACGGCGCGATCGACATGATCATTCACCGTCAGGAACTGCGCCCACGCCTGGGTAACCTGCTGGCGCAAATGATGGGCCTGCCGACGCCGAAATTCGTCGCTGCACCAATCGAACCGATCGTCGTCCCACCGGTGCCTGCCAATATATGACCCAACGTACCCTTGGCGAGTGGCTCGCCTACCTTGAGCAGTTGCACCCTTCGGCCATCGACATGGGCCTTGAGCGCTCGCAACAGGTAGCGTCCCGCATGGGACTGGGCAAGCCGGCGCCTCGGGTGATCACGGTCACCGGCACCAACGGCAAGGGCTCGACCTGTGCGTTCGTGGCTTCATTGCTGCGCGCCCAGGGCCTGAAAGTCGGTGTCTACAATTCTCCGCACCTGCTGCGTTACAACGAGCGGGTGCAGGTCAATGGCGTCGAAGCCACTGACGCCGAACTGTGCCAGGCCTTCGCTGCGGTGGAGGCGGGGCGTGGTGACACTTCCCTGACTTACTTCGAAATGGGCACATTGGCCGCGTTCTGGCTGTTTCAACAGTCCCGGCTCGATGCCGTGGTGCTGGAAGTCGGTCTAGGCGGGCGCCTGGACACGGTCAACGTGGTTGATGCCGACATGGCGCTGGTCACCAGCATTGGCGTCGATCATGCGGATTACCTGGGTGATACCCGCGAATCCGTGGCCTTCGAGAAGGCTGGTATCTTCCGCCAGGGCGCGCCTGCGCTGTGTGGCGACCTCAATCCCCCGCAACCCCTGCTGGACAAAGCGCGCGAGCTTGCCTGCCCGTTTTTCCTGCGTGGGCGCGATTTCGATCTCGGGGTCACCGATCACAACTGGCAATGGCGCGGCCTGGACATTCAGGGGCACGCCGTCGAGTTACACGACCTGCCACTGCTCGATTTGCCGATGGAGAATGCGGCGCTCGCCTTGCAGGCGTATCTGTTGCTGGGTCTGCCGTGGGTCGATGCGCAGATTGTCCAGGCGCTGCAAGCGACGCGGGTGGTCGGTCGTCTCGATCGCCGGCAGTTCAACTGGCAGGGCAAGTGTCTTAATCTGTTACTGGACGTGGGGCATAACCCCCATGCGGCGGAGTATCTGGCCCGGCGATTGGCCAGTCGTCCTCCGGTTGGCAAACGCCTGGCGGTGTTCGGATTGCTGGCCGACAAGGATCTGGATGGTGTTATTGGCGAATTGAATGCTAGTGTCGAGCACTGGGCTGTCGCTCCGCTGGATTCGCCACGGGCGCGGCCGGTGGCCGATCTGCAAGATGCGCTACTCAAGCGCGGTGCGTCGGTAGCATGCTATGACAGCGTGGCGGCCGCCCTGGAAGGGCAGTGCGCGCTGGCAACGAGCGACGATGAAATATTGTTGTTCGGATCATTTTATTGTGTCGCCGAGGCCCTTGAGTGGCTGGCTCGGCGCTCCACGGAGGAAGCGGCAAATGGCATTGCTGGATAAGGCCTACAAACAGCGCATGGTTGGCGCGCTCGTACTCGTCGCACTGGCCGTGATTTTCCTGCCGATGCTGTTCTCCCGTCAGGATGAGCAGCGCCAGGTAACGGTCGAAGCCCCGTCCGCCCCTCAGGCGCCAGCGATGCCGCAGGTTCAAGTGGAGCCGGTCGTAGTGCCCGAGCCTCAAGCCTTGCCGCAAGAACCTGTGCCGAGCGACGACGAAATCGCCCAGCAAGAACTACCGGTTACAGCGCCTGCACCGGCTGCACCGGCTGCACCGGCTGCACCGGTCGCTCCCGCGCCAACGGCAAAACCGGTCACGCCGCCTGCGCCGGCACCGGTTCCGGCATTGGCCGCGAAGCCGGCGACTGCGCCGTCCCAACCAATCAGCGCGGCACCGGGTAAGCCAGACACCACGCAAATCCGTGTCGACGCCAATGGTCTGTCGGTGAGTTGGTCGGTGCAACTGGCCAGCCTGGCCAACCGTGAAAGCGCGGAAAAGCTGCAGAAAACCCTGCGCAGCCAGGGTTACAATGCCTACATCCGGACCGCCGACGGCAAAAACCGGGTGTTTGTCGGGCCGCTGATCGAGCGCGCAGAAGCCGACCGGCTGCGGGATTTGCTGAACCGCCAGCAGAACCTGAAGGGGTTTGTCGTGCGCTTTCAGCCGGAACGTGGCTAAAACTATCGCCCCGATATGAAATGCACTGACAATCGCAGCTTACCGATAAGCATGGGCTCTGCTAAAATGCGCCGCCTTATCCGTCTGTAGGCTGCACTGTGCCATTTACCTGGGTTGACTGGGCGATCGTTGCAATCGTCGCCATCTCTGCATTGATCAGTCTGAGCCGCGGCTTCGTCAAAGAAGCACTGTCGCTGGTGACCTGGATCATCGCAGGAGCTGTTGCCTGGATGTTTGGTGGCTCACTGTCCGAGTACCTCGCCGGATATATCCAGACGCCATCGGCTCGCGTGATCGCGGGCTGCACCATCATGTTTGTCGCCACCCTGGTGGTGGGCGCAATGATCAATTATCTGATCGGCGAATTGGTACGGGTCACCGGGTTGTCCGGGACCGATCGATTCCTCGGCATGGCCTTCGGCGCCGCGCGTGGCGTGTTGCTGGTGGTCGTGGCGGTCGGGCTGTTGAGCCTGGGGCCGGTACAGCAGGACGGGTGGTGGAAAGAATCACAGCTCGTGCCCAAGTTTCTATTGGTCGCCGACTGGTCCAAAAACCTGATACTCGGGTGGAGCAGTCAGTGGCTTGCCAGCGGAATCAGCGTACCCGCTGAGATTCCGTTCAAGGAGCAGCTCTTGCCGACGGCGAAAACGCCTCAGTGAGTGCTGTTCAGTTCAGATCCATTAAGTAGGGGTTGCGTCGCATGTGTGGCATCGTCGGTATCGTCGGTAAGTCGAACGTCAATCAGGCGCTGTATGACGCGCTAACCGTCCTCCAGCACCGCGGCCAGGACGCTGCCGGTATCGTGACCAGCCATGATGGCCGGTTATTCCTGCGCAAGGACAATGGCCTGGTACGTGACGTTTTCCATCAGCGTCACATGCAACGGCTGGTCGGCCACATGGGCATTGGCCATGTGCGTTATCCGACCGCGGGCAGCTCGACTTCGGCCGAAGCTCAACCGTTTTACGTCAACTCGCCTTACGGCATCACTTTGGCGCACAACGGTAACCTGACCAACGTTGAACAGCTGGCCAAGGAGATTTACGAATCTGACCTGCGCCACGTCAACACCAGCTCTGACTCGGAAGTACTGCTTAACGTGTTCGCCCACGAACTGGCCCAGCGCGGCAAGTTGCAGCCGACCGAAGAAGACGTGTTTGCTGCCGTGACCGACGTGCACAACCGTTGCGTCGGTGGTTACGCTGTCGTGGCGATGGTCACCGGCTACGGCATCGTCGGCTTCCGCGATCCGCACGGCATCCGCCCGATCGTGTTTGGCCAGCGTCATACCGACGAAGGCGTTGAGTACATGATTGCTTCCGAAAGCGTTTCCCTCGACGTGCTCGGTTTTACCTTGATTCGCGACCTGGCGCCGGGCGAAGCGGTCTACATCACTGAAGACGGCAAGCTGCACACCCGTCAGTGCGCGACCAACCCGTCCCTGACACCGTGCATTTTCGAACACGTTTACCTGGCGCGCCCTGACTCGATCATCGACGGTGTTTCGGTATACAAGGCCCGCCTGCGCATGGGCGAGAAGCTCGCCGAGAAGATTCTGCGCGAGCGTCCTGAGCATGACATCGACGTGGTTATCCCGATTCCGGACACCAGCCGCACCGCGGCCCTGGAACTGGCCAACCATTTGGGCGTGAAGTTCCGCGAAGGCTTCGTGAAGAACCGCTACATCGGCCGGACCTTCATCATGCCGGGCCAGGCTGCACGGAAAAAATCCGTACGCCAGAAGCTCAACGCCATCGAACTGGAATTCCGCGGCAAGAACGTGATGCTGGTGGACGATTCGATCGTGCGCGGCACCACCTGCAAGCAGATCATCCAGATGGCTCGTGAAGCGGGCGCCAAGAACGTCTACTTCTGCTCGGCTGCACCGGCCGTGCGTTTCCCGAACGTCTACGGCATCGACATGCCGAGTGCCCACGAACTGATCGCCCACAACCGTTCGACCCAGGACGTGGCCGACCTGATCGGCGCCGACTGGCTGATCTATCAGGACTTGCCTGACTTGATCGAAGCGGTCGGTGGCGGCAAGATCAAGATCGACAAGTTCGATTGCGCTGTGTTCGATGGCCAGTATGTGACTGGCGATGTCGACGAGGCTTATCTGAACAAGATCGAGCAGGCACGCAACGATGCCTCCAAGGTCAAGACCCAGGCAGTCAGCGCGATTATCGACCTGTACAACAACTAAGTAAGAACCGGCCTTGTAGGAGCGAGGCTTGCCCGCGAAGCTTTTGGCGTCCCCAAGGGACTCTTCGCGGGCAAGCCTCGCTCCTGCGGGCCGGTTTTGTATCTACCATCGAATAGGGCAAGGAGTGACAGCATGAGTCAGGATTGGGATGCCGGTCGGTTGGACAGCGACCTCGAAGGCGTAGCGTTCGATACCCTGGCCGTACGTGCCGGTCAGCACCGTACGCCGGAAGGCGAACACGGTGATCCGATGTTCTTCACATCCAGCTACGTGTTCCGCACCGCTGCCGATGCCGCTGCGCGTTTCGCCGGGGAAGTGCCGGGCAACGTTTACTCGCGCTACACCAACCCGACCGTACGCGCCTTCGAAGAGCGCATCGCCGCCCTCGAAAGCGCCGAGCAAGCCGTGGCCACTGCCACGGGCATGGCGGCGATCATGGCGGTGGTGATGAGCCTGTGCAGCGCTGGCGATCATGTGCTGGTGTCGCGCAGCGTATTCGGTTCGACCATCAGCCTGTTCGAGAAGTACTTCAAGCGTTTTGGCATTGAAGTCGATTATGTAGCCTTGGCTGACTTGTCCGGTTGGGATGCGGCAATCAAGGCCAACACCAAGCTGCTGTTCGTAGAATCGCCGTCCAACCCGCTGGCCGAACTGGTCGATATCGCCGAACTGGCGAAAATCGCCCACGCCAAAGGCGCAATGCTGGTGGTCGACAACTGCTTCTGCACCCCGGCGTTGCAGCAGCCGCTGAAAATGGGCGCGGACATCGTCGTGCACTCGGCGACCAAGTTCATCGACGGCCAGGGTCGTTGCATGGGCGGTGTGGTAGCCGGTCGCAGCGAGCAGATGAAAGAAGTGGTCGGTTTCCTGCGCACTGCCGGGCCTACTCTCAGCCCGTTCAACGCCTGGATCTTCCTCAAGGGCCTGGAAACCCTGAACCTGCGGATGAAGGCGCATTGCGCCAACGCCCAACAGCTGGCCGAATGGCTGGAGCAACAGGACGGTATCGAAAAAGTCCATTACGCCGGCCTCAAGAGCCATCCGCAACACGAGCTGGCGCTGCGGCAGCAGAAAGGTTTCGGGGCTGTAGTGAGTTTCGAGGTCAAGGGCGGCAAAGAGGGCGCCTGGCGCTTTATCGATGCGACGCGCCTGATTTCCATCACAGCCAACCTTGGTGACAGCAAGACCACGATTACCCATCCGAGCACCACGTCTCACGGCCGTCTGGCGCCGCAAGAGCGTGAAGCGGCGGGTATCCGTGACAGCCTGATCCGCATCGCGGTCGGTCTGGAAGACGTGGCAGACCTGCAAGCCGACCTGGCGCGCGGGTTGGCTGCCTTGTGATCGAGCTGTCGACGCCAACCGGCTCCAACGGCCGCGTGGCGCTGGTGACCGGCGCTGCGCGGGGCATTGGCCTGGGTATCACGGCCTGGTTGATCAGCGAAGGCTGGCAAGTGGTGCTGTCGGATCTGGATCGTGAACGCGGTTCGAAAGTGGCGAAAGCGCTCGGCGACAACGCCTGGTTCATCGCCATGGACGTTTCCAACGAAGGTCAGGTGGCCCTGGGCGTGGCCGAAGTGCTGGGGCAGTTCGGGCGGCTGGATGCGCTGGTGTGCAACGCGGCGGTGGCCGATCCGCACAACATCACCCTGGAAAGCCTCGACCTGGCTTACTGGAATCGGGTGCTGGCAGTGAATCTCAGTGGGCCGATGCTATTGGCCAAGCACTGTGCGCCGTATCTGCGTGCTCATAACGGGTCGATCGTCAACCTGGCCTCGACCCGCGCCGGGCAATCGGAACCTGATACCGAGGCTTACGCGGCGAGCAAGGGCGGTTTGCTGGCCCTGACTCATGCACTGGCCATCAGCCTTGGCCCGGAGATTCGGGTCAATGCCGTCAGCCCGGGCTGGATCGATGCACGTGACCCGTCCGTGCGCCGTGCCGAGCCGTTGACCGACGCCGATCATGCCCAGCATCCAGCGGGCAGGGTAGGGACGGTCGAGGACGTGGCGGCGATGGTGGCCTGGCTGCTATCGAAGAACGCCGGTTTTGTCACCGGGCAGGAATTCGTGGTCGATGGCGGCATGACCAAGAAGATGATTTACAGCGAGTAACTCCAGCGGTCGGACTGTTGGCGAGATTGTCCGGATTGAAACGATTTTGTCTTTTTCAGAAAAACTTCAATCCTGCTATTGACTTAGGTTCGCTACCTGCGTAAATTTCGCGGCCTCGGAGATGCAAACGGGTGATTAGCTCAGCTGGGAGAGCGTCTGCCTTACAAGCAGAATGTCGGCGGTT
>NZ_RCOE01000077.1:0-6751 GCF_004321495.1 Pseudomonas sp. Sample_10 | reverse complement strand
TGGAGGATGAAGATCCGGTCCATGGCCTTGGCGAGTACCGGGCTGATCGGTTTGATCTCGCACGGGGTGTTGAACATCATGTGCAGGAAGTTTTCCGCGTACGTCAGGTCGTTGCGCGGGTACATCATGGGTTGGCCCATGGAGTACTTGTAAACCATCGCTGCCAGGGTCGGCATCTTGGCAACCAGGCGGATCGCGGAGATTTCGCGATGCTGCGGGTTATTGATGTCCAGGGAGTCGTGGTAGAACGCCGAGAGCGCGCCGACTACGCCGCACATGACGGCCATCGGGTGGGCGTCGCGACGGAAGCCGTTGAAGAAGGTCTTCAGCTGCTCGTGAACCATGGTGTGGTTCTTCACGGTGCTGACGAACTGGGCCTTCTGTTCTGCAGTCGGCAGTTCGCCGTTGAGCAGCAGATAGCAGGTTTCCAGGTAGTCCGACTTTTCAGCCAGCTGTTCGATCGGGTAGCCGCGGTGCAGCAGGATGCCGTTGTCGCCGTCGATATAGGTAATCTTCGACTCGCAAGAGGCGGTCGACATGAAACCTGGGTCAAAGGTGAATCGGCCCGTGGCCGTCAGGCCCCGAACATCGATAACATCGGGACCAACGGTGCCGGTTAAAATGGGCAGCTCGACGGGGGCTGCGCCCTCGATGATCAACTGCGCTTTTTTGTCAGCCATGTGGCCTCCTATTTATGCTTGAAATCATCAGACAGACCCCCCACGCAGGGCCCGCACCACTATAGTGAGATAAATTCGAATGTCAATTTGCCTAAAGTCTTGCTCCAGAAGGCTTTAACCGTACTTTTTTCTCGAAATTGCCTGCCATTTACGCCTTTTATGCCCGTTGCGCAATCCGCTGTTTGGGTTAGGTCTTTGCGTTGTCATTAGTAGCCTAACTGTCTATACTCGGCCACCGACCGCCAAGGGCTTTTGGGCCTGCTTTATTGGGGGTCGCATCCCTGGGTGGTGGTTACCTGACCAGTGCACTCCCCAACAACTTTGCCCTGATTGTTAGGGGCTCTTCAGTGTGAAAAAAAAGCCGTGAAAAGCCAACGACCTGTAAACCTAGACCTAAGGACCATCAAACTCCCCATCACCGGCGTTACGTCGTTTCTTCACCGTGTTTCCGGCATCATCCTCTTCCTGGGCCTTGGCTTCATGCTTTATGCATTGGGCAAGTCCTTGGGTTCCGAGGAAGGTTTTGCCGACGTGAAGGCATGCTTGACCAGCCCGCTGGCCAAGTTCGTAGCATGGGGCCTCCTGTCCGCTCTTCTGTATCACCTGGTAGCCGGTGTGCGCCACTTGATCATGGATATGGGCATCGGTGAGACGCTGGAAGGCGGCCGCCTGGGCTCGAAAATTATCATCGCCGTTTCCGTGGTGTTGATCGTTCTGGCAGGAGTTTGGATATGGTAACCAGCGTTACGAACCTTTCGCGTTCCGGCCTTTATGACTGGATGGCGCAACGTGTGTCTGCGGTCGTTCTCGCGGCTTATTTCATTTTCCTGATCGGATACCTCGCTGCGAACCCGGGCATTGGCTACGACCAATGGCACGGCCTGTTCGCCCACAACGGGATGCGTATCTTCAGTCTGCTGGCCCTCGTGGCCCTGGGCGCTCACGCCTGGGTCGGCATGTGGACCATCGCGACCGACTACCTGACGCCGATGGCGCTGGGCAAGTCCGCGACTGCAGTACGTTTCCTTTTCCAGGCAGTATGCGGCGTTGCGATGTTCGCTTACTTCGTCTGGGGTGTGCAGATTCTCTGGGGTATCTGATTCATGGCTAACATTCCAACGATTTCTTTCGACGCCATCATTATTGGTGGTGGCGGTGCCGGCATGCGCGCAGCGCTGCAACTGGCACAAGGTGGTCACAAGACTGCCGTGATCACCAAGGTGTTCCCGACCCGTTCGCACACTGTATCCGCCCAGGGCGGCATCACCTGCGCCATCGCGTCGGCCGACCCGAACGATGACTGGCGCTGGCACATGTACGATACCGTCAAGGGTTCCGACTACATCGGTGACCAGGACGCTATCGAATACATGTGTCAGGAAGGCCCGGCTGCCGTTTTCGAGCTGGACCACATGGGTCTGCCGTTCTCGCGTACCGAGCAAGGCCGTATCTACCAGCGTCCATTCGGCGGTCAGTCGAAGGATTACGGTAAAGGCGGGCAGGCTGCCCGTACCTGCGCCGCTTCCGACCGTACCGGTCACGCGCTGCTGCACACCCTTTATCAGGGCAACCTGAAAGCCGGTACCACGTTCCTGAACGAGTACTACGCTGTTGACCTGGTGAAGAACGCTCAAGGCGAGTTCGTCGGTGTTATCGCCATCTGCATCGAAACCGGCGAAACCACCTACATCCGTGCCAAGGCCACCGTGCTGGCCACCGGCGGTGCAGGTCGTATCTACGCTTCGACCACCAATGCCCTGATCAACACCGGTGACGGCGTTGGCATGGCGCTGCGTGCCGGCGTACCGGTACAAGACATTGAAATGTGGCAGTTCCACCCGACCGGCATCGCCGGCGCCGGTGTACTGGTTACAGAAGGTTGCCGTGGTGAAGGTGGTTACCTGATCAACAAGCACGGCGAGCGTTTCATGGAGCGTTATGCTCCGAACGCGAAAGACCTTGCAGGTCGTGATGTGGTTGCCCGTTCGATGGTCAAGGAAATCATCGCCGGCAACGGTTGCGGTCCGAATGGCGACCACGTAATGCTCAAACTCGACCACCTGGGCGAGGAAGTGCTGCACAGCCGTCTGCCAGGCATCTGCGAACTGTCGAAGACTTTCGCACACGTTGACCCGGTGGTTGCTCCGGTTCCGGTTGTTCCGACCTGTCACTATATGATGGGCGGCGTTGCCACCAACATTCATGGCCAGGCGATCACTCAGGACGCTGACGGCGCCGACGCCATCATCCCTGGCTTGTTCGCCGTGGGCGAAGTGGCTTGCGTATCGGTTCACGGTGCCAACCGTCTGGGCGGCAACTCGCTGCTCGACCTGGTGGTATTCGGTCGCGCTGCCGGCCTGCACCTGGAAAAGGCGCTGACCGACGGTATCGAATACGACGACGCCACCGACGCCAACATCGAAGCTGCCCTGGCGCGCCTGTCCGCTCTGAACGAGCGTACCGAGGGCGAAGACGTGGCGACCCTGCGTCGCGAGCTGCAAAACTGCATGCAGAACTACTTCGGTGTATTCCGTACCGGCGAATACATGCAGAAGGGTATTGCCCAGCTGGCCGATCTGCGCAAGCGCATCGCCAACGTCAAGATCAACGATAAGTCGCAAGCGTTCAACACCGCGCGTATCGAAGCTCTGGAACTGCAAAACCTGCTGGAAGTGGCTGAAGCTACCGCCATCGCTGCCGAAGTTCGTAAAGAGTCCCGCGGCGCTCACGCCCGTGAAGACTTCGAAGACCGTGACGACGAAAACTGGCTGTGCCACACCCTGTACTTCCCGGGTGACAAGCGCGTGACCAAGCGTGCTGTGAACTTCTCGCCGAAGACTGTTCCGACTTTTGAACCTAAGATTCGGACTTATTAAGGGTGGCCGCCATGTTGCAAGTCAGCGTTTATCGTTACAACCCTGATCAGGACGCCGCGCCGTTCATGCAGGAATTCCAGGTCGATACCGGTGGTAAAGACCTGATGGTGCTGGACGTGCTGGCCCTGATCAAAGAGCAGGACGAAGGTTTCTCCTATCGTCGCTCCTGCCGTGAAGGCGTCTGCGGCTCCGACGGCATGAACATCAACGGCAAGAACGGTCTGGCCTGCATCACGCCGCTGTCTGCCGTTGTAAAAGGCAACAAACTGATCGTTCGTCCGCTGCCAGGTTTGCCGGTTATCCGTGACCTGGTCGTCGATATGAGCATCTTCTACAAGCAATACGAGAAGGTGAAGCCTTACCTGCAGAACGACACGCCGGCTCCGGCCATCGAGCGTCTGCAGTCGCCAGAAGAGCGCGAAAAGCTCGACGGTCTGTACGAGTGCATCCTGTGCGCCTGCTGCTCGACCTCTTGCCCGTCCTTCTGGTGGAACCCGGACAAGTTCCTGGGTCCAGCTGCACTGCTGCAAGCGTACCGCTTCCTGGCAGACAGCCGTGATACCAAGACGTCCGAGCGTCTGGCTTCGCTGGATGACCCGTTCAGCGTATTCCGCTGCCGCGGGATCATGAACTGCGTCAACGTATGTCCGAAAGGCCTGAACCCGACTAAGGCCATCGGTCACATCCGTAACATGTTGCTGCAAAGCGGCGTGTGATTCAGCTGCTGCAAATGTAGTACCGCTGTACCCGTAGATGCTGCGGCGCAGGCTTCAACCGGCGCCGTAGTTTTAACCTGAGCAGCAGCTTATAAGGCTGCGGCTCTTATTTTGAAGAAATGAGACAAGCAGGGGCATCCGGGCTGGTACCCGGACTATCAGTGTGATCCTAGTGGCTTGTTTTGGTCGCTGCATTCGGACTTCTGCAAGTTTGCTCGGTGTCGACACCGGTGGTGTTCCCCTAACCGAGGGTGACCAAGCATGCAAGAAAGCGTGATGCAGCGCATGTGGAACAGCGCCTACCTATCCGGTAGTAACGCTGCCTATGTGGAAGAGCTCTACGAGCTCTACCTGCACGACCCTAACGCTGTGCCAGAAGAGTGGCGCACCTACTTCCAGAAGTTGCCAGCTGACGGCAACTCTGCCACCGATGTTTCGCACTCCACAATTCGCGATCATTTCGTCTTGCTGGCAAAGAACCAGCGCCGCGCCCAACCGGTTTCCGCCGGCAGCGTGAGCAGTGAGCACGAGAAGAAGCAAGTTGAAGTGCTGCGATTGATCCAGGCCTACCGTATGCGTGGCCACCAGGCAGCCCAGCTTGACCCGCTGGGGCTGTGGCAGCGTCCTGCACCTGCAGACCTGTCGATCAATCATTACGGCTTGACCAATGCCGATCTTGATACGACCTTCCGTGCCGGCGACCTGTTCATCGGCAAAGAGGAAGCGAGCCTACGCGAAATTCACGAAGCGTTGCAGCAGACATATTGCCGCACCATCGGCGCTGAATTCACGCACATCACCGATTCCGAGCAGCGCCAGTGGTTCCAGCAGCGTCTGGAAAGCGTGCGCGGCCGTCCGACGTACTCCGCCGACATCAAGAGCCATTTGCTTGAGCGCGTGACCGCCGGTGAAGGCCTGGAGAAATACCTGGGCACCAAATACCCGGGTACCAAGCGTTTCGGTCTGGAAGGCGGCGAGAGCCTGATTCCGATGCTCGACGAGTTGATCCAGCGTTCCGGCTCGTACGGCACCAAGGAAATCGTCATTGGCATGGCCCACCGTGGCCGTCTGAACGTGCTGGTCAACACCTTCGGCAAGAACCCGCGCGAGTTGTTCGACGAGTTCGAAGGCAAGAAGAAGGTCGAGCTCGGTTCCGGTGACGTTAAATACCACCAGGGCTTCTCGTCCAACGTGATGACCACCGGCGGTGAAGTGCACCTGGCCATGGCCTTCAACCCGTCCCACCTGGAAATCGTATCGCCAGTGGTCGAAGGTTCGGTTCGTGCCCGTCAGGATCGTCGTAACGACCCTACCGGTGAAAAAGTCCTGCCGATCTCCATCCACGGTGACGCTGCTTTCGCAGGTCAGGGCGTGGTGATGGAAACCTTCCAGATGTCGCAGACCCGCGGTTTCAAGACCGGCGGTACCGTGCACATCGTGATCAACAACCAGGTCGGTTTCACCATCAGCAACCCGCTGGACTCGCGTTCCACCGAGTACGCCACCGACGTCGCGAAAATGATCCAGGCGCCGATCCTCCATGTGAATGGTGATGATCCGGAAGCCGTCCTGTTCGTGACCCAGCTGGCCATCGACTACCGCATGCAGTTCAAGCGTGACGTGGTGATCGATCTGGTCTGCTACCGTCGTCGCGGCCACAACGAGGCCGACGAGCCAAGCGGTACCCAGCCTCTGATGTATCAGCAGATCACCAAACAGCGCACCACCCGTGAGCTGTATGCCGATCGTCTGACCCAGGCCGGTGTACTTGACGCAGAGCGTGTTCAGGCGAAAGTCGACGAATACCGCAACGCGCTGGACAACGGTCTGCACGTAGTGAAAAGCCTGGTCAAAGAGCCGAACAAAGAGTTGTTCGTGGACTGGCGTCCGTATCTGGGCCACGCCTGGACCGCGCGTCACGACACTCGTTTCGATCTGAAGACCCTGCAGGAACTGTCCGCCAAGCTGCTGGAAATTCCGGAAGGCTTCGTGGTTCAGCGCCAGGTCGCGAAGATCTACGAAGACCGTCAGAAGATGCAAGCCGGCGGCCTGCCGATCAACTGGGGTTACGCCGAAACCATGGCGTACGCGACCCTGGCGTTCGAAGGTCACCCGATCCGCATGACCGGCCAGGACATCGGCCGCGGTACGTTCTCGCACCGTCATGCCGTGTTGCACAACCAGAAGGACGCGGGCACCTACATCCCGCTGCAGAACCTGTACGACGGTCAGCCACGTTTCGACCTGTACGACTCGTTCCTGTCCGAAGAAGCGGTGCTGGCGTTCGAATACGGTTATTCGACCACCACGCCGAACGCGCTGGTTATCTGGGAAGCCCAGTTCGGCGACTTCGCCAACGGCGCCCAGGTCGTGATCGACCAGTTCATCACCAGTGGCGAGCACAAGTGGGGCCGTCTGTGCGGCCTGACCATGCTGCTGCCACACGGTTATGAAGGTCAGGGGCCGGAGCACTCCTCGG
>NZ_RCOE01000197.1:0-1416 GCF_004321495.1 Pseudomonas sp. Sample_10 | reverse complement strand
ACTGGGGCGTGCCGATCCCGTTCTTCCTGAACAAGGAAAGCGGCGAGCTGCACCCACGCACCGTCGAGCTGATGGAAGAAGTCGCCAAGCGCGTCGAAGTCGAAGGCATCGAAGCCTGGTTCAAGCTGGACGCCGCCGAGCTGCTGGGCGCCGAAGCACCGCAGTACGACAAGATCAGCGACACCCTCGACGTCTGGTTCGACTCGGGCACCACGCACTGGCACGTCCTGCGCGGTTCGCACCCGATGGGCCACGAGAGCGGCCCGCGCGCCGACTTGTACCTGGAAGGTTCGGACCAGCACCGTGGCTGGTTCCACTCGTCGCTGCTGACCGGTTGCGCCATCGACAACCACGCGCCGTACCGCGAGCTGCTGACCCACGGTTTCACCGTCGACGAGTCCGGCCGCAAGATGTCCAAGTCCCTGGGCAACGTGATCGCACCGCAAAAGGTCAACGACACACTGGGCGCCGACATCATGCGTCTGTGGGTCGCGTCTACCGATTACTCCGGTGAAATGGCGGTATCCGAGCAGATCCTGCAACGCAGTGCGGACGCCTACCGGCGTATCCGTAACACCGCGCGCTTCCTGCTTTCCAACCTGACCGGTTTCAACCCGGCCACCGACCTGCTGCCGGCTGAAGAAATGCTCGCGCTGGACCGTTGGGCCGTGGACCGTACCCTGCTGCTGCAACGCGAGTTGCAAGAGCACTACGGCGAGTACCGTTTCTGGAACGTGTACTCGAAGATCCACAACTTCTGCGTGCAGGAGCTGGGTGGTTTCTACCTCGACATCATCAAGGATCGCCAGTACACCACTGGCGCCGACAGCAAGGCCCGTCGTTCGTGCCAGACCGCGCTGTTCCACATCAGCGAAGCGCTGGTGCGCTGGATCGCGCCGATCCTGGCGTTCACCGCCGACGAGCTGTGGCAGTACCTGCCGGGCGAGCGTAACGAATCGGTCATGCTCAACACCTGGTACGAAGGCCTGACCGAACTGCCGGAAGGCTTCGAACTGGGTCGCGCCTACTGGGATCGCATCATGGAAGTGAAGGTGGCGGTCAACAAGGAAATGGAAATCCAGCGTGCGGCCAAGGCCGTCGGTGGCAACCTGCAAGCCGAAGTGACGCTGTTCGCCGAAGACGCCCTGAGCGCCGACCTGGCCAAGCTGAGCAACGAGTTGCGCTTCGTGTTGATCACTTCGACCGCCAGCGTTGCGCCGTTCGTACAGGCGCCTGCCGACGCAGTGGTCACCGAAGTCAGCGGCCTGAAACTGAAAATCGTCAAATCGGCCCACGCCAAGTGCGCCCGTTGCTGGCACTGCCGTGAAGATGTCGGCGTGAACCCGGAACATCCGGAAATTTGCGGTCGTTGCGTCGACAACATCAGCGGCGCCGGCGAGGTTCGTCACTATGCCT
>NZ_RCOE01000175.1:0-6784 GCF_004321495.1 Pseudomonas sp. Sample_10 | reverse complement strand
CTACAGGGTTTGTGGGGTGTTTACCGGGGTGGATAGTTGGACAGTATCCGGGTGACGGTTTCGTGGATCGCATTGCTGCGATCGGCTGGATTGGGCGTGCGGCTGAGTATCTGTTCGTCGCTGCCGCGCCACACCAGTTTGCCGTCCCTGCCGTCGAACAGGTCGATCTGAATCGTGGCGACCTTGTATGAGACGAGCCGGGTCTCGTTGTACATCGGCGCGCCCCAGTAGCCGCTCCACGGGTTGCCATAACCGCCGCCGTAGTTGGTGGTTATCTGTTGCTGGCGTTCTTCGACAATCAGATAGGTCTGTACATTCAAGTCAGCCTTGGCACCCGTGGCAGCAGGGCGCAACCCGCGCTGATCAAGCTGATCGGTCACTGACTGGCGGATGCGTTGCTCGGTCAGGTCACTCTTGATCCGTGGATCATCGGGGCGATATTGCAAGACGGGCTCTTTCCAGCTCCAGCTGTGATAGGCGGCAAAGTCGCGGCTGGCGTCAAAGTCATGATTGACCTGGTTGGCTGCGCAGGCACTGAGCAGTGCGGCCACTGCCAGTAAAACGAAACGGCGGAACATGATGATTCTCCGGTTGAAGACATGAACCTGCGAAAGGCTTGTTATCTAACTGGGAGGATACGCCGACAGCGCCTTTTCTACAGCCTTGCGTATGGCATCCACCTGCTCACTCTGAGTGCCGCGATTGCTGGTTTCAGCGCTGGAACTCCACACGGCTTGACCGCTTTGTGCATCGTATAAATCCACTTGCACCACCACGACCTGTTCCTGATAGGTGCGGACGATCGGGACTGCGGTGTAGGCGCCGTAGCCATTGCCGTAACGGTTGTAACCGCCATAACCGCCGTAGTAGCCACCGCCGTAGTAATCGTCACGAACCTGGCGCAAACGGGTTTCCATCCGCAGGTCGGCGCTGACGAACAGGTCCGCCGGACGGTTGTCATGCAACGGGCGCAAGCCGCGTTGATCAAGCGCGCTGCTGACCGCTTCGGCAACCTGGGCCGAATCGGCCCATGCAGTGCCCGGCGGCATTTGTCCATTGAGCCAGGCCCAACTGCGATAGCGCCCATAGTCACGCGGTGGTGCCGGGTAGGCGCTGCGATCAAAGGTATTGGCCGCCTGCGCTGGCGCCGGGGGAAGGGGCTTGGAGGACGCCACGTACGGGTTGCTGCCCTGACATGCAGCCAAACCCAGACATAACAGCAGCAACCCTGAACGAGTTTTCATTTTGCGCTCCGATCAGACCGGCCGGCAGATCCAGTGCAGGTAACGCCCAAGCCCGGCAAAGCTTGGGTGGCGACGGTGGGCAAGCTCCATTTCCAGCAAGTCCACCAATTCGGCGCGGGCCTGGAACTCCACCGGCATGTAATCGTGGAAAACCCGCACTCCACTCTGGGTTTCGACCTGCCACAGACCTTCAAGTTGCGCCGCCAATTCCCGTGGATCAAGGGGTTGTTGCGGGGTCAGGCTCTGCTTCTCGCCGGCCATGTCGTTCTTGCGCATCTTGCGGAAATGGCCCTTGAGCAGGTTGCGATAGATCAGCGCATCGCGATTGTAGAACGCCAGGGAAAGCCAGCCATCGGCCTTGGTCAACTGATGCAACACCGGCAGGATCGCGTGGGGCTCGGCCAGCCATTCCAGCACCGCGTGGCACAGCACCAGATCGTAAGGTTCGGTCAATTGACCCAGCAGATCCTGCCACGGCGCCTGAATGAACGTTGCGGTTTGCCCGGCTTCGGCGAAACGCTGGCGGGCGCCTTCGAGCATCGGTTCGGCGGGCTCGGCCAGCGTCACTTGATGCCCGCGTTCGGCCAGCCACAACGACATGTGGCCCAGACCGGCGCCGATATCCAGCACCCGCAATGGCCGGTCCGGCAGGGTTTCGGCCAGATCGGCCTGCAGCACCGCCAAACGGATTGCGCCTTTGGCACCGCCGTAGATTTTTTCCGCGAAACGGGTCGCCAGTTGATCGAAATGACGGTCGCTCATCAGCTGAACCTCCGCTCGCTGTCGGCCAGTTTGCTGCGCACCACGTCATTCATGTCCAGCCCCAACTCCCCGCACAGCAATAGCAGATAAAGCACGATGTCACCGATTTCCTGGCCGGCATGGGCCAGTTTGTCAGCGGGCAACTGTCGCGACTGGTCTTCGGTCAGCCACTGGAAAATTTCCACCAGCTCGGCCATTTCGACACTCGCGGCCATGGCCAGGTTTTTCGGGCTGTGAAATGGCTGCCAGTCATTGCGGTCACGGATGGCGTGCAGGCGTTCGGTCAATTCAACAAGGTTCATCGGGCTCTCCTGAAGGCGTATAGCTTCGGGGGGATCACAGGTGAAGGCAAGTGACAAAGATCGGCAAGCAGGCTCGCTTCCACAGGTCATGCACAACACTCTATGCTTGTGGGGAACTCGCCACCGCGATCAATGGCCCAACGCTCGAACTCATCAGGACGCTCATTCCATGCAGGTAGAAGGTTTTTTCGAATGGCTCGGTCAAGCCATTGGTTCCGTCATCCGTTTCATCGTTGATGCGCTTAGTGGCCTGTTCCAACTGGTGAGCCGCGCCAGCAGCAATTTTGTCGACGGCTTGTCCCGCGCGCTGGGCATGGACACCTCGATCATCAGCATCGTTGTCTTGATCCTCGGGCTGGTGCTGCTGTGGTCGGCGATCCGCGCGTTCATGAATGCGTCGATCATCATGGGGATCATCTGGTTGATGCTGGGGTTGTGGTTGCTTAGCTGGATCATGCACTGACGCCCTCCCACATTGAATCGCGGCACATGCACATGTGTCGCTACAATGCCCGCTCCTCCAAGGAGCCTGCATGTCCAAGCTGATTGCCGACTGGCGCGACCGTCCTACCCATCGCCGGGTCTGGGCGCTGGCAGCGCCGATGATTCTCTCGAATATTTCCGTACCGCTGGTGGCACTGGTCGACAGCACCGTCATCGGTCACCTGCCCCACGCCCATCAGCTCGGTGCCGTTGCGGTCGGCGCCAGCCTGTACACCTTCCTGGCCTGGGCCATGGGTTTTCTGCGCATGGGTTCCACCGGGTTTGCCGCGCAGGCTGCCGGACGTGGGGACGGTGCGGCATTGCGGCAGATTTTGTTGCAGGGGCTGTTGCTCGCAATGGGGCTGGCGATTGTCCTGGGTGTCGCGGGCGTACCGCTGAGCGGGGCGGCACTGCACTTCATGCAGCCGTCGGCAGAGCTGGATCAGATGACCCGCGAGTTTTTCCATACGCGGTTGTTCGGCCTGCCCGCAGCGTTGGCCAGTTATGCGCTGGTCGGCTGGTTCCTCGGTACGCAAAACGCCCGGGCGCCACTGGTGATTCTCCTGAGCACCAACCTGGTGAATATCGCCCTGAACCTGTGGTTTGTCATTGGCCTGGAATGGGGCGTGGTCGGTGCGGCCCGGGCCTCGGTGATTGCCGAATGGACCGGCGCGCTGATCGGCCTGTTGATGACCCGCCAGGCCTTGCGCGCCTACCCCGGTCACATTGTCTGGGCGGCCCTGGGCTTGTGGCAGAGCTGGCGCCCGTTGCTGGCGGTGAACCGCGACATTTTTATCCGTAGCCTGGCCCTGCAATCGGTTTTTTTCCTGATCACCGTACAAGGTGCGCGGTTGGGCGACGCCACTGTCGCGGCCAACGCCCTGTTGCTCAACGGCCTGCTGCTGACCGCCCACGCGCTCGATGGCCTGGCTCACGCGGTGGAAGCCCTGTGCGGGCATGCCATCGGTGCCCGCGACCGCGATGCCCTGCGTCGGTCTCTGGTGGTGGCTTGCGGCTGGTCGTTGCTGGCGAGCCTGGGTTTCGCCGTGCTGTTCCTGTTGGCCGGGCACCTGTTCATCGCAATGCAGACCGACATTGCCAGCGTGCGCGATACCGCATTCATGTATCTGCCCTACCTCGCTGCGCTGCCATTGATCGCCGTCTGGAGCTACCTGCTCGACGGCCTGTTCATCGGCGCCACCCGTGCCCGTGAAATGCGTAACGGCATGCTGCTGACGGTGGCTTTGCTGGTGCCATTCGCTTGGGCGCTGCAAGGGTTTGGCAACCATGGCTTGTGGATAACTTTTCTGCTGTTCATGTTGCTCCGCAGCCTGACTCTCGGGGCCATTGCCTGGCGCCTGCGCCGCCACGACGGCTGGTTCGCCCGCGCTCATTGAGAGGGGTTTGTGCTCGGCAACCAGGCGATTTTGACTTCGAATGTCATGCTCGCGGCTCGTCGCCCTGCCAGCGGCTACGCAGGTCATCGAGGCGCTCCTGCTGGGTGTTTCCCACCAGCGGCAGTTGGGGCACGGCCCCGTGGTATTGCAAGCGCAACCACAACCAGCCATCGAGTACCGGCCGCTCGCTGAAGCCCAGCGCCAGCCCCTCCTGCAGATGCGACCACAAGCGCAAATATTCGCAGCCGGTGGCCTGGCTCCAGCGCCAGGCATGCTGCTCCAGCAGACAGGTTTGCAGGTTTTCCCGTTGCCGGGGGCTGAGGTCTTCCTCTGGCGCCAAAGGACGCACGGCAAGCCCCGGGTTGAGCAACTGCTGCCAACCCTGGCTGCCAATCGCCCGGTCAGCCCATGTTCCGCCGAACCAGCGCAATTGACTGATCGGCCCCAACCAGCGAGTCAACTCCCCGGCATCGCAGGCATCGAAGAAGTAACTGGCGGTCTGCGGGTTGTAGTAGCTGAGCAGTGCCCGATGATGCAGGCCGAACGAGACCGTCAGCATGCGCCGCAAGTGCGCGAGCAATGGTGTGGCGCAAGCCTCACTGGTCAGCAACAAACCTTGCCATTGGTGTGCGTCGTGTCGGCAAGTGTCCGCCAGTGCCGGGCAAGTCCGCAGGTCGACCAACACCGGACCGTGATCTTTCAGTGCATGCCATTCAGTCCCTTCGAACAATGAAAACTGCGACGCCTCGGCAAGAGTGCGTTGCAACCTCAAACTCGCCTGCGGTGCGCCCGATCTGTCCAACAGCAACCATTGTGCGATCGGATCGGGCATGTGCACGTCGATCATGCGATGCCGCTCCAGCCAGGTTGTGTCAACGTCCGACAGGTACAGATCGTCTGCGCACAATGATTGAAACTACCGCCGCCGGGCAGCAGACAGAGCAACAGCAAGGGCTCGCCTGAACGCAACCAGTCCTGCACGCCTTCCGGCAGGGCGTCGTCGGCGATGGATGCCTGCGCCTGCTGCCCGGTGTCGTCACGGGCAGGCAGGTGAATGACGCCGGTAATCATCGGCTGGTCCGGATCGCCTTCGACAAAACTCACCACCACCTCCACGCCCTCGCTCAGCGACCCGACGCCGACGGCTTGCAGTTCCGGCGCCAGCGGTAACCAACAGTGGCTCGGCGCTGCCCCCTCGCCTTGATAGACCCAGTCAAACTGCACCGCCACCGGTCGGGAAGGGTCGGGACGGGACTCATCGACATCCACCACCCATGCACGTTGCAGGCTGTGCATCAGGGGTTTATCCACACAACGGGGTGGCTCGAACGATGCCTGCCAATGCACCGCCCGCACATGATTGCTGTAAGGCACCCGCGGATCCTGACTGCCCTGATGCTCGACGTGAGTGAGCAACCACAGATGATTCCACTGGCGGACCGGATGACCGGACAACGGCATCAGCTGACCACTGCGCAGCGTCGGCAGGTCCGAGTGACCTTGCGCAGTCTGCGCGGTGCTGTCCACGCAACGCTGCACCTCGAAACGGCGCACAGCCGGTGGGCGGCCTTCGGGGCGGAAATCCACCGCCTGGCCCTTGCAGAAATGCCCTTGCCCATCGGCAAACACCACGCAATGCCCGTGCGCCCGGTGCTCAAAGTGATAATGAAGCCGTTGCTGGGCGCACAATCGCTGGACGAATTGCAAGTCCGATTCGCGGTATTGCGTGCAGTAGTCGCGAAGCGGGTAATCGCCCTGCAGTTCGAAACGCCGCTGCTGTCCGACAATGCCGTGCTCCCTGAGCACTTGATCGAGAATCTGCGGCACTGTCCTCGCGCTGAAAATACGCCGGCTGAAGCGCTGCGCCAGACACGCCAGCCTCGGGCCGAGACGCACGTGACAGAGTCTGAGCGTTGACCCATGGTCGCGTTGGACGAGTTCCTGCAATTGACCATGGACACGGTTGCCCTGCGGCCCGAAGTGCAGGGAAGCCGAACGGTACAACAGGCTGGCGAGGTCGAGCGCGGGGTCTTCGATCAGCAATTGCACGTCGAACACGAACGGCTCGCTGATGGCTTCTCTACCGGTAAAGGCCAGGACCTCGAAAGCGTCGGACAGACCTGCTACGTCCAGACGGAAGTCAGGTTCGTTGACTGGATCGAACATCGGCGATTCTCTACAGGAGGGGCGGCCGGGGATTCTCGCCGAGAGCCATGGCCGAGTAGAGAGGTGAAGTACAACTTAGGAAATGACCTACGCGAAAAGAAGACCAAATGACTTGGATAGCCGAGGACGTAGGCCGCTTCGCTTGAAAAAAGAGAAACGCCGCACCAGGTCATCTGAAATTTCCGTAGCGAACGGGAAATTTTCAGACAACCTGATGAGCGTGATGCTTACCTCAGGAAGACAGGTAAGAAGAACGTGTCAGGCCCAGGCGCAACGCATCAAGGAACTGGGTACGTTCGCTGGCACTGATGCGGGCACTGGCGCACTTGTCGCGGTAGTGAGTCATCAGTTCTTCCGGCGACAAGTGCACGTAGCGCAGCATGTCTTCGATGGTGTCGTGGGTTTCGATACCGGCGTGGTACACGCTGCC
>NZ_RCOE01000125.1:0-6784 GCF_004321495.1 Pseudomonas sp. Sample_10 | reverse complement strand
TGATGCCGTCACGCTTGGCGTTTTCAGCCAGGAAGGCCAGGCCTTCGCCAGCGGCTGCTTCAGCCTTGGCTGCTGCTTCGGCTTGCATGATTTCGCGAATCACCTTGAAGCTCGCGGACATTTCTTCCTGGCCGACACGGCTAGGCAGACCGGCAAACGCGTCGGTCAGGCCGGCCAGGATCGCGTCCAGGCTGACGCCCGGTGGCGGGTTGTCGCGCAGTTGGTCGCCCAACTGACGGCCGATACCGTAGCTGACGCGTGTTTCGTCGGTGGACAGATTTACTTCGGACATGACACTGCTCCGCTGTGCGGACGGCCCGGGAACTTGCCGTGCGTGCACAGCGCGTCCCGGAGCGCCCGGAACCAAAAGGGCCAGCAGACTAGCACAGTTGCCATAGCGTTGATCAGGGGCATCAGCCCTGATGCGGTGAACGCTGCTCGATCGGCACTTTCAGGCTTTCTTCAATGCCACCCAGCCCACACATCTCGTCATGCACCAGAGTGTGCACCAGATTGAAGTTCAGCTTGGGAAAGGAGCGCAGCACATCACGGGCGTGCTCCACTGATCGCAGGTGCATCATGTGGCCGTGGGTATCGCTCAACGGATACGCCGCGCCATGCATCCGTGCCTCCAGCAAATAGATGCCTCCCTCCAGCGAGATCAGGTTCAGCTCATCGACCTTCCCGGCGACGGCATAAGCATTCAACTCTTGCAGGTTCATGAAACACACCTCACGCATTGGCGAACCAAGACATCTACAGGCATATGCCTCGGCACCTCAAAGCACAAGCCAAAAACGACGCCGCCCGTCTGTTTCTGCAACAGACGGGCGGCGGCACAGCGATCAGCAACAGGTGATCAGTGCTTGGTCACTTTATCCAGGTAACCCATGGCGAACGCTGACACGACGAAGGTCATATGGATGATCACGTACCACTGCAAATGCTCGGGATCGACATTTTTGGCGTCCATGAAGATGCGCAACAGGTGGATGGACGAAATGGCCACGATGGAGGCGGCCACTTTCATCTTCAGCGACGAAGAGTCCATGGTACCCAGCCAGTTGAGCTTTTCCTTGCTGTCGTCGATATCCAGCTGCGATACGAAGTTTTCGTAACCGGAGATCATCACCATCACCAGCAAACCGCCCACCAGCGCCATGTCGATCAACGACAGCAGAACCAGAATCAGGTCCGATTCGGCCATCGAAAATACATTGGGTATGACGTGGAAGACTTCCTGGAAAAATTTAAGCGCCAGCGCCAACAACCCAAGGGACAAGCCAAAGTAGATCGGCGCCAGCAACCAGCGGGATGCGTACATTGCGTTTTCGATAAAGCGTTCCATTGAATCTCACAGGTGGTCTGAAAATGGACGCGAGTATAACAGCCACCTGCCCCTCCTCAGAAGCGGCCATAAACCACCGGGAATCTGCCACCTGCGCGGTGTGCGGCAACGTTTTCTGCTAGTGTCCAGATCATTGATATTGCCGTGATATCGGACAGGAAGACTGGAAATGGATGTGCGACTACCCCTGACGAGTGCCGGAATCTGCCTGGCCGTGCTGCTGAGCGGCTGTTCGCCCAGCGAAGAGAAACGCCAGGTGAGCCTCGAGGAAAAGACTGCGCAGTTCGAAAAATCGCTGGATGCGATCGAGGATCCGAAACTCAAGGATGCCGTGGCCGAGCTCGGCGGTTCGCTGCTGTTGCTTGAACGGGCGCAACTCAAGCTCGACAGCAAACCATTGGAAACCGAGTACGGCGAAGACGTCCTCGCCGTGCTAAAGCACTACCCCACGCCACAAGCGCTGGTCGATACCTACATCAACGGCCTGTTCGTACTGCATAAAGATTCCAGTTCAGATTACCTGACCGACCTGCAGCCGGTATTCCCCTTCAATTTCAGTATTCCGGCGGCCTTCATCTTCCCTCATGGGCTGCAATGGCAGTCGGTGACCCTGAGCAATAAACGGGTGATAGCCTTTCAGCCGGAATGGTCGGAAACCGATCCCGGCATTCAGTTGAGTCCGTCGAGTTCAAACCTGACCAACCCTGATGACCTGACGGTGGCCTATCCCTTCATCGACGGGCTCGACGTCGACATCAAGAATCAGCCTCAGCCGGTCAGCCTGCAAGGCACGGTGGAGGTCATCGCACCTCGCCGGCTCTATAGCTTCGACCTGACGAAAAAGGACGAGGGCCAGACCCGCACCAATGACAACCTGAGCGTCACCTTGATCAAGCTGGGCACCAACTATGCCGAAGTCGAGTTCAGCAACAGTGCGCCACAAGCCCCCGAGATCGGGGAAACCCCGCTGAACCCATTGATCGTCCAGGCCCGGGACGCCACCGGGCAATTTCTCTCACGCTCTGGCTCAATCAACGAAACCGCTACAAAAATCGCCTTCTACCAAAAGCAGCTGGCGAAGATGCAGCAACAAAAGGTCTGGAGCGAGGCGCTGGAAAAACAACTCGATGATGAGCAACGCAACTTCGAGAAACAACAAACCCACCGTTATTCAAAAGTGTATTTCAACGGTCCCATCGAAACCCTCGAAGTCAGCCTGCTGGACTTCTCGAGCGCCACGGTGACCCGCAAGGACTTGAACCTGCCGGTACGCCGTTTCGACCGCAGCACCACGGACAAGGCCATCCAACCGCTGAACCTGTCGGTGGTGGTATATGACGACCAGGCCTCGACATGGCTCAAGGGGGCAACGCTGACTGAGGAACAACTGAAAAAAGGTGTGAGCATCAGCCAATCGGTCGAAGACCCCAGCGCCGCGCGAATCGAATTCAATCACTTGAGAAGCTTCAATGACGAGTTGCTGGGGACGTCATTCAACCCCGGTGAAAGCCCGGTCAGTTTCTTCACCGAGGACAGCCGTGGCAAACGGGATGAACCCATTGAATTGCCACCGCAGGCCTATCAGGTCGACCCATTACGCGGCAGCATCACCTACGATCTGAACCTGTTCCCGGAAACACCGGCTTATGTGGTGGGCTCCATACCGTTGTTTCTTGCGACCATCGACAAAAAAACCTTCGATGCCCATCAATTGCCCAAGGGGCTGGAGTTCAAAGGCAACACGCTAGTGGTGGATCTCAAGAAATTTCCCGAACAGGACTGGCGCTTTTTCACCAAGGATGAGAGCGGCAATTACCTCAAGGAAATTCTAGCGGTCAATCATCTCGCGAGCGCAGAAGGGCCGGCGCTGTTTGCCGTGCATTATTTCTATGGGCAGCCCACACGCCTGGAGACCTATCAACGAACTGACCTCGCCACCGTGCCCTACGGTTTCGAGGTCAGACTCGACAAGGCCGACTTGAGCAAACTGCCCGAATAGCAGAAGTCAGTGTTCGGGACGAAATTCGAAGCCACCCACGTTACGGCAGCGGCCGCCATTGATTTCCCGCAGCTGGGCTTGCAGATGCAGGCACCAGATTTGCGGATCATCGGCCAGCTCATAGCCGTGCAGTGTCAGGCTTTCAACAATGGTGTCGAGGATGGTTTCAGCCGCAAAGGGGCCATGGAACGGGCCTTGGGCTTTGATGGCTGAAGGTTGCTCGCCAGCCATTCCGGCGGCGAAGAGCAAGGTCCACATCCCCGTATCCCCGGCCAGCGGCTTGATGGCGCATTCGATACGGGTCACGAGACCCAGGCATTGACGAGTGAGGCAGAGGTTGCGCGACATGGCGGCGACCCTCGGTCGATCCGGTATTCAGCCCTCATGGGAAAGGCTGTTTCGATCCAGTGATTACTGTCCTTGTCCTTGAGCAGAGAATAGAAGAAAAGAACGAGTTGCAGACCAATCGACACCAGAAGGCGCCGAATGGTCATAGTGTGAATATTGACGCCAGAGTGATGGCGTTTTTTTGTTGAATACACCGTGTAAAAATGCAGGAGCGAACCTGCTCGCGATGGCGGTGTGCCAAACAACATAATGTTGAATGTCAGTCCGCTTTCGCGAGCAGGCTCGCTCCTACAGTGGATCGGTGCGAAGTTCAGGCTTGCATCAAGCCGGTTTGGCCTCCACCAACGCCTCGATCGCCATTTCCTTCTCGGCTTCCTTCAGGTCGTCCTCGTTGATCATCTCCGCGATGACCCGCAAGCGCTCCACCACCCGCGCGTTGACGCTGCCTTCAGGGAATTCGCCATTCTCGTCCGGCTCACCCGCAGGCTCACCCACCAGCAGGCTCAACGCCTCATCGGCCTGGCGTACCGCATAAACGTGGAATTGCCCGGCGCGCACCGCCGCCAGCACTTTTTCATCCAGCATCAGCGTGGCGACGTTGGCCTGGGGAATGATCGCCCCCTGCTCGCCCGTCAACCCGCGGGCTTCGCACAGACGGAAGAAGCCTTCGATCTTCTCGTTGACCCCTCCCACTGCCTGTACTTCACCGAACTGGTTGATCGAACCGGTAATCGCAAAGCACTGCTTGAGCGGAGTTTTCGACAAGGCCGAAATCAGTGTGCATGCCTCACCGAGTGAAGCGCTGTCGCCATCCACATAACCGTAGGACTGCTCAAGGGCGATACTGGCGGAAATGGCCAACGGGAATTCCTGGGCGTAACGGCTGCCAAGGTATCCGGTGAGGATCATCACGCCTTTGGAGTGAATGGGCTGGCCGAGGTTGACCTCGCGCTCGATGTCGACGATGCCGCTGCCCCCCGGGTACACCGTGGCGGAAATCCGCGCCGGCACGCCGAAGGCCGAATCGCCGACCTCCAGCACCGTCAAGCCGTTGCACTTGCCGACAGCCGCGCCATCGGTATCGATCAGGATGATCCCCGCCAGCATGTCATCGAGAATCCGCGCTGACACGCGCCCGGTGCGGGTAGCCTTGGCTTTGAGCGCACGTTCGATGTGCCCGGCGTCGGTCATTTCATCGCCGGCCAGATGGCGAATGAAATCCGCCTCGCTGACCAATTGGAACAAATCACCGATACGCGCCGACAAGCGCCCTTGATGCTCGGCCAGACGCGCACTGTAGGTCGCCAGGCGCGCCACCGCATCGGCGGTCAGCGGCGCCATGCCTTCCTCGGAAGTGCGGGTTTTGAGCAACTGGGCGAACTGTTCCAGGCTCTCGTCGACCATCGGGATGTCTTCGTCGAAGTCCACCAGCACGCGGAACATTTCCTGGAAGTCCGGATCGAGGTCCTGCAGCGTGTAATACAGCGAACGGGCACCAATGATGACGACTTTGACCTGCAAAGGAATGTGCTGCGGGTTCAGCGTGACAGTGGCGAAACGGCCCATTTCGCCCAGCGGCGATTCCATTTTCAGCTTGCGCGATTGCAGGGCTCGCTTCAGCGCATCCCACACGAAAGGCTCGCTGAGCATTTTTTCCGCTTCGAGAATCAGGAAACCGCCATTGGCGCGATGCAGTGCACCCGGGCGTAATTGCCGATAGGTGGTGTACAGCGCGCCCTGATCGGTGCTGTATTCAATGCGGCCGAACAGGTTTTCGTAGGTCGGGTGCGGTTCAAACACCACGGGCGCGCCGCCACTGGCCGAATGGCCGACCACCAGGCTCGGTGCGTATTGCTCCTCGAGCAATTTGCGGGCGACGGCGTCGGTCTTGCTGTCGTCTACCAATTGCTCGACCACGGTCTTGAGCAGATACACCTGCATAGCTTGCAAATACCCGCACACGGCGGCGTTCTCGGCGTACTTCTCCGACAACGGCGACAGCAGCGGCTGCAGGGCCAGGGTGATGGTTTCTTCGTTGAGGTGGCGCAGTTGATTGCTCGATTCACGCTTCCATTGCGGCAGGCTGGCGAGCTCTTCGTTCAAGCGCTCCTCCAAAGCCGAGATGTCGTCGTGGAATCGATCGCGTTCGGCTTCCGGCAACTGCGCGAACTCCGCTTCGTCCAACGCCTTGCCTTCGCTCATCGGTGTGAAGGCGATGTTGCTGGCATCGCGGTACAGCGCGACTTCCTTCTCCAGGGCCAGGCGCTCGATCACGTCCAGCGCCTTGTCATAGCGCTGGTTGAAGGCGCGGTCGATGGCGCTTTTTTTCTGCTGGTAGGACGGGTGCTCGAACACCGCTGGAAAAGTCGCCAGCAGGTTATCGATCAAGCCGTTGATATCCCCCATGAAGGCACCGGCGGTGCCCGACGGCAGTTCCAGGGCACGCGGCTCGCGCGGCTCATCGAAATTATTGACGTAGACCCAGTCCGCCGGGGTCTGCAGGCGCTTGCCTTCGGCTTTCAGGTAGCGTTTGACGAAGGAGAACCGGCCGGTGCCGGGCTCGCCCATGACGAACACGTTGTAACCGGGGCGTGGCATGGCCACACCGAACTGCAAGGCTTCGACCGCACGTTCCTGGCCAAGCACACCGCGAAAGGGCTCCAGATCATTGGTGGTAGAGAAGCTGAACTGTTCAGCGGAAAACGGACGGGTCAGCGCTTCGGGCGCTAGACGCAAGCTGGCAGCAACAGGATCAGGCATCGGGCTTCCTTACATCAGGCGGGGCAGATAGCGGCATTCTGGCGCTGCCTGTGCCTGACTGGCAAGGAGCGCCTGCGGCCAAAGCATAGACAAGTCGCTGCGCCCCGATGAGCTTGCGTCAAATCACTGTTTTCAACGAATGTTTTGCAAAAAATCACGGAACTGCGCGATCGTGCCTAAACTCCAAACTGCGCGGCTGGACTTATAACCGGCCCAACTGACGTCGGAACGCCGTCAGACCCCTTGTCCATTGGTATGCACATAAAGAGAACAAAGCTATGAAACGGATTCTTCTCGGTACTCTCTTCACCGCTGTATCCATCAACGCC
>NZ_RCOE01000120.1:0-58780 GCF_004321495.1 Pseudomonas sp. Sample_10 | reverse complement strand
CATCACTCACACCCACCGGTTCAAATCGACCGGACCAGGTCACCCGCGCGCCCTGCCCTTGCGCTTCAACCTTGATCGTCGCCAGATAGTCAGTGGCCGGAAACGGTGCCTGCAAAATCGAGTAGCTGTAAGTCCTGGCGGCGTTGTCGAACGCTTGCAGGCGCTCGACCACTACTGCGCCGTCCGCCGTTTGCAGGCTGCGCACGCGCCCGCCTTCGCTCAGCTCGCTCTGGGGAATGAACGGTAGCCAGTCCGGCAGCGAGTTGAAACCACCGATCAATTGCCAGACCTGATCGGCCGAGGCCGGGATGTCGATGAATGCTGATGCAGTTGCCATGTAAAGCTCTCTCTCAATGAATAAAGTCAGATAGCCATGCTGTCGACGACACCGCCGTCGACTCGCAGGGCCGCGCCGGTGGTGGCCGAGGATAACGGCGAAGCGATGTACGCCACCAGATTGGCGACTTCCTCGACATGCGCCACGCGCTGGATGATCGAGGTTGGCCGCGCGGTGCGCACGAAGGCGTCGGCTTCCTCCTGCAAGCTGCGACCGGATTGGGCCATGGCATCCTTGAGCATCGTTTCCACGCCGTCGGTCAACGTCGGGCCCGGCAGAATCGCATTCACCGTCACCCCAGTGCCCGCCAGCCGTTTGGCCAGCCCGTGGGAGACCGCCAGGTTGGCGCTTTTGGTCACGCCATAGTTGAGCATGTCAGCCGGAATCGCGATCCCGGATTCCGAAGACAGGAAAATCACCCGCCCCCAGCCTTGCTTGACCATGTCCGGCACGTAATGCCGTGAAAGGCGCACACCGGAGATCACGTTGATCTCATAGAAACGCGTCCACTCGCTGTCGGGGGTGTCAAAGAAATCCACCGCGTTGAAGATCCCGAGGTTGTTCACCAAAATGTCGGCCCGCGGTTCGGCGGCAAACAGTTTCTCGGCGCCTTCGGCGGTGCCCAGGTCTGCGGTCAGCCCGCGTAACTGTGCATTCGGCACGCTCTGGCGAATGCTTGTCAAAGCCTGCTCGACCTTGGCCGACTCGCGGCCGATCACCACCACGGTGGCGCCGGATTCGGCCAGCGCCCGGCTGATGCCCAGGCCGATGCCCGCGGTGCTGCCGCTGACAATCGCCAGTTTTCCACTCAAATCGATTTTCATTTTCAGGCTCCAATGATTGGCAACGGGGCGCGCTCGGACACCAGTTTTGCGTCGCGCATCGCTTGCCAGAAGGCTGCAGGAATCACCGCCGACAACGCGGCCACATCTTCGGCGATCCGCTCTGGCCGGCTGGCACCCGGAATCACCGCCGCCACAGCCGGGTTGGCCAACGAGAACTGCAACGCCGCCGCTTTGATGTCGACACCATGGGCCGCGGCAATACGCTTGATCTGCTCGACCTTGCTGACGATGGCCGGGCTGGCCTTCTGATACTCGAAGTGCGCGCCACCGGCGAGGATGCCCGAACTGTAAGGGCCGCCGACCACGATTTCGACGTTCTGTGCCAGGGCGGCGTCCATCAAGCGTTGCAATGCGCGGTCATGGTCGAGAAGAGTGTAGCGACCCGCCAGCAGAAAACCGTCCGGCTGCGCTTCGCTCAGATCAAGGGTCAATTCGCAGGGTTCGACCTTGTTCACACCCAGGCCCCAACCTTTGATTACGCCTTCTTCGCGCAAGCGGGTCAGCACTTTGAAAGCACCGGTGCGGGCCTGGTTGAAGTATTCCAACCATTGATCGCCGTAGAAATCCTGAGCGATGTCATGCACCCAGACGATGTCCAGGCGATCGGTTTGCAGGCGCTTGAGGCTATCTTCAATGGAGCGCAGGGTCGCGTCGGCGCTGTAGTCGTTGACGATCTTGTTCGGGCGACCGTGCTCGAACACCCCGCTCTTCTCGCCCAGATCGCGGGCCGCAGCGTCTTCGACTTCATCGAGAATCACTCGGCCGACCTTGCTGCTGAGCACATAGTCGTCGCGGTTGTAGTGCGACAGTGCGGCGCCGAGGCGGATTTCCGACAGGCCCGAGCCGTAGAACGGCGCGGTGTCGAAGTAACGCACGCCGGCATCCCAGGCGGCGTGGACGGTGGCTTGCGCTTCTTCTTCAGCAATGGCGCGGAACATGTTGCCCAGTGGTGCAGTACCGAAGCCCAGCGCGCCGGGCAGTTTATCTTTCAAGCTCATGATTCAATCCTCATCGTTTCAGTGGCCAGTGCTTGACCGTTGAGCAGATCCTAGATTGCGGCGTTCGGACCGTCCAAGACATAATGTGCAGCACTTGAGTCCCCAGAGGTCTGACATGATCGACATCCGCCAATTGCGCTACTTCGTCGCCGTCGCCGAAGAAGAACACGTTGGTCGCGCCGCCGAGCGCCTGCATATTTCCCAGTCGCCCCTCAGCCGGCAGATCGCCCAGCTCGAAGAGCGCCTGGGCCTGACCTTGTTCGAGCGTAGCCAGCAACGCATCCGCCTGACCCGCGACGGCCAGACGTTCCTCGCCGAAACCCGCGCCCTGCTGACCCACGCCAATCGCTTGGAATCCCTGGGCAAGCGCCTGGGGCGCGGCGAAGAAGGCGGCTTGTGCATCGGCTACATCGAAAACGCCATGCACGCCGGTGTGCTGCCCAATGCCCTGCGCGTGCTGCGGGTCGACCGGCCGAACGTACATGTCGCGCTGTACAACCTGAGTTCCGCCGAACAACTCGAAGGCCTGCGTCAGCGTAGTCTGGATATCGCCCTGGTCAGCGAACCGCCGACCGATGACGACCCGGACTTGCTGGGTTTTCAGGTTCTGGACGATCCGATGCTGCTGGCCTTGCCCGAAGATCATCCGCTGGCGCAGCAATCGACACTGACGGCCGCCGACCTCGCCGATAAGGAATGGATCGGCGTTCAACATCGACAGAATGCCAATGGCCACGACGACTTCGTCAGCGCCTGCATCCGCGCCGGTTTCACCCCGGACATTCGCATGCAAGCGACCGAGCCGTTCACCGCATTGGGTTTGGTGGCCTCGGGGCTGGGCATCGCGATGATTCAGAAAGGCTTGAGCCGCAACGCACCGCCGGGCGTGGTGCTGCGGGATGTGCCGTGGATCGCCTACACCACACCGCTGTGGGCCGCATGGCACCGGATCAATTTGCGGCCGTTGGTGGAGACATTCAGGAAAGTCCTGACACACCCGGCCGACTGATCACACACCCGTCCTGTAGGAGCACAGCTTGCTGGCGATGGCGATTTCAAAGGCGCCATCGCCAGCAAGCTGTGCTCCTACAATTGATTGATGTCGTGTTGAAGATCCGTGTGGGAGCGAGCCTGCTCGCGATAACGGTGCCTGTTCAGGCACATGTTTAATGGTTGTCAGCGAAACTTGATGAAAGCTACAACACCTTGCGTCATTGCCTACGGGTACGCCAGAATCCGCCGGCTTGTGCGCCTTGGGGCAGGACTCTATCGTTTGCCGGTCGCTGAAAAAAACAGCGATCGGGTTTGGTAGCCCGGTATATCCAGTCGCACTGCGCCATCATTTGCAGGGTATTTCTCCGCACTGCATTTTTATGGCGGCCATGCGCAGGGCGTCTTCGGACGCGCCGGGTTCCTGGGTGTTACCGGTCTACCAATCTGCGTATGGCTGCCACCCATCGTTTGGTAGCGAAGGGTGATGGCTCCTAATCTACAACCCAGGAGTTCCATCATGATCAAACCAACCCCCAACCCGCCAGAATCAGACCCGGCCTCGCCCTACGAAAGCCCTGATTCCAAGCAATTCCACGAAGCGGCCGCCAACATCATGGCCACGCCCCGCACACCCACCACGATGTTCACCATCAACCCCGACATCGACACCGAAACCCTGCTGGCCCACGCCTGCGAATCACTGGCCTCGGCCAGCGTCATGACCAACGATCTGGCTGGTTTTCTGGAAGGCTCGCATCGCAACACGCTGCTGGGCATTGCTCAGGTCATCATGCTGGGCGAGTTGGCGGTGAATCGGGCACTGGATCGACTCGATCCGCCTGAGTAAACGATGAGCCGGCAGGAGCGAGCCTGCTCGCGATGCGGTCAACACATTGAGCATTCCTGTGACTGACACACCGCTATCGCGAGCAGGCTCACTCCTACAGGTGATGGGTGTCGTACGTAACACTTGTGTTTGCTCCTACAATTCCTCGGTAGTCCTCCCCACATCCCTACAGTTTTACCTATCAGTTCTGATAGTTCCCAATGGTCGCAATACCACCAATACTGAATGCCAGCAATGCAGGCCTTCGGAGTTCCTCACATGGCGTTGCCCCACGAAACCGTACTCTGCCAGTATCGCTACGATGCCCTCGACCGCTTAGTCGGCCAAACTCCCGCGGCCACACCAGAGCACCAGCGTTTCTACAACCAAAGCCGCCTTGCAACCGAAATTCAAGGAGCGATGCGCCATTCCATCTTCCAACAGGGCGACCTGCTGCTGGCGCAACAGCGAAATAGCGTCGGTGTAATCGACACCTCGTTATTGGCAACCGACCAGCAGCGGTCAGTACTGCACACCTGCAAAGTCAATCAACAACGAAATCCCATTGCTTATTCGCCTTATGGGCACCGTCCTGCTGAAAATGGATTGCTGAGTTTGTTGGGTTTCAACGGTGAGCGGCGTAACCCAGTGACCGGGCATTATCTTTTGGGTAATGGGTATCGGGCATTCAATCCGGTGCTGATGCGGTTTAACAGTCCGGACAGTTTGAGTCCGTTTCGGGAAGGTGGAGTGAATCCATACGCATATTGCCAAGGCGCTCCTGTGAACCAGACAGATCCGACAGGACATGCCACTTCACTTGGATGGGGGTGGGTACGCAATAGCATCGTCAGGCGAGTGCCCCGCCCAACTCCCTGGCCCGGATTTGATCCAACGATGTTGCCGGATGCACCTCCCCCGCGATTGAATCGTGCCGTGGCGGCAGTAGAGCCCATACTAGCTGTTCCCCCAGTTTCAGAAGTTGCATCTCTCAACGTGACGAATACCCTTCAACTGCACACAGTCGATAATGGACGTGAGTTTATAGGGGCTCTCGAATCCGCTTCCCGATCGCCGGATAGGCGTGCTCAACTGAATCCAGCGATGAGAGTTGCACTTGGCAATATGGGCGAGTCGTCGTTAACCGCGGTCCGTCTTCCAACGCCGACTGAAGAAGCCGCTCGAACAATAGCGTTAAGTGGCAACTCCAATCGACATACCCCTGCCTTCGAAACGCATAGGCGCACCCATCAGCAAATGGAGGGAAGAGCGCTACGGGAAAACCGTCCAGATAGAATTCTTCGCGAGATTCGTGACATTCCTTGATCTTGGGAATGGTCACTGACTCAAGACTCCTCGAAAGTCCGCTGTGGATCGCATTGAATGAACCTGCTCCGGCTGGACCGGTGAAACGCCCAGCATATTGAGTATCCCCGGTGCCTGGCTCACCGCCATTGCGAGCAGGCTCACTCCTACAGGTGATGGGTGTCGTATGCAAGACTTGTGTTTGCTCCCACATATTCTTCGGCAGTTCTTCCCACATCCCTACAATTTCACCTATCAGTTCTGATAGTTCCCAATAGTTGCGATACCAGCAATACTGAATGCCAGCACTGCAGGCCTTCGGAGTTCCTCACATGACGTTACCCCACGAAACCGTACTCTGCCAGTATCGCTACGATGCCCTCGATCGCTTAGTCGGCCAAATTCCCGCGACTACACCAGAGCACCAGCGTTTCTACAACCAAAGCCGCCTTGCAACCGAAATTCAAGGAACGATGCGCCATTCCATCTTCCAACAGGGCGACCTGCTGCTGGCACAACAGCGAAGTAGCGACGTCGCAATCGACACCTCGTTATTGGCGACCGACCAGCAACGGTCAGTACTGCACACCTGCAAAGACAATCAACAGCGCAAAGCCATGGCGTATTCCCCTTATGGATACCGTGCTATTGAAAATGGACTATTGAGTTTACTGGGATTCAATGGCGAACGGCAGGATCCGGTGACCGGGCACTATTTGTTGGGGAATGGGTATCGAACTTTTAATCCAGCACTAATGCGCTTTAATAGCCCGGATAGTTTCAGCCCGTTTGGCAAGGGTGGCTTAAACGCCTATGGATATTGTCTTGGAGACCCAATCAACGGCCATGACCCGTCGGGACATATACCTAAGTTTCCAAAAATACTGTCCCGGAAATTTAACACTCCAGATTATTTGGATGAAGCGGATAAAATAATCAAAAAAAATGACAACCTTAATCACGAGTTAATGAATAAAACTTTCCTCAGGGACTACCGAACCGCTCTAAACACCCCACCCCTTCCACGCTATGAAATTAAAAAACCTTCGGACATAGCTGCTAATTTAACCATAGATCAACTTGATTCTCTTCCGCCCTACTTGCAAGGAGTTGTATATAGTAAAAAAGCCCGAGAGCTACTTCCTCTATACGAGTATCTTTCATCAGCCCCCCAATACTCGAACACGATCACACTCAGTCACAGAAGCTTTGGTATTGTAAACAAAGCAATAAAAGAAAAAACCCAGCTTCCTGAAGAAATTCGTGGAATCAACTTCATGAATATCGATGCTTACCTAAAAAAATTACAATCAATCAAAAACCCTAAACACTATAGAAATATCGCCAAAGCAGAAGCCCTAAAAGAGAAATACAACAAATCTGTTAACTTAAGAAAATGAAAAAGCCTTAACGACAAATCAAACTCAGGAACATTTCGCACCATCTCATTTTCAGGATAGTGACAGACTGAATAATAGTTCAGGCAGTAGCAGCTGGAGCGCAGCAAGATCCGAAGTTTCAGCGCTCCTGATTCACCCGCACATCGCTAGCGCTTTGCTGCTTTACTAAAAGGATCCGAAACCTCTGAGCCTGCTCTAATGAACCGCAACGACCTGCGCCGCGTGGACATGAATCTGCTAGTGATCTTCGAAACGCTGATGTTCGAGAAGAACCTGACCCGGGCCGGGGAGAAGCTGTTTCTCGGCCAACCTGCTGTCAGTGCGGCGCTGGCGCGGTTGCGGGATTTGTTTGATGACCCGTTGCTGGTGCGCAACGGGCGGATCCTCGAGGCGACGCCACGGGCGTTGGCGATTCTCAAGGAGTTGCAGCCGGCGATGGATACCATTTCCGGCGCGGTGAGCCGGGCCAAGGATTTTGATCCGTCCATCAGCCGCGATGTGTTTCGCATCGGCCTGTCCGATGATGCCGAATTTGGCCTGTTTCCGCCGCTGCTCAAGCAGATCCGCGAGGAAGCGCAGAACGTTGTGGTGGTGGTGCGGCGGGTCAATTATCTGTTGATGTCGTCGATGCTGGCCAGCGGTGAAATCTCCGTGGGCATCAGTTACACCACCGAGTTGCCGGCCAATGCCAAACGCAAGAAATTGCGCGACCTGAGCGTCAAGGTTTTGCGTGGTGACAATCGACCCGGCCCGCTGACACTGGATGAATTCTGCGAGCGTCCCCATGCGCTGGTGTCGTTTTCCGGGGACTTGAGCGGTGCCATCGACAATGACCTGGCGCGTATCGGCCGTTCGCGTCGAGTGGTATTGGCGGTGCCGCAGTTTTCCGGCCTGCGGGCCTTGCTGGCAGGCACCGACATGCTGGCTTCGGTGCCCGATTATGCGGCGGCGGCGCTGATTGAAGGCAGCGACCAGTTGCGGGCCGATGACCCGCCGTTCGATATCAACTTGTCGGAACTGTCGATGGTCTGGAACGGCGTCAGCGATAACGATCCGGCAGAACGTTGGTTGCGCTCGCGTATTGCGCAACACATGTCGGCTCCACCGTCGACGCATTGAGCGAATTGAAGTTCGGGTCAGTCTCGCGCAGGTAAATCGGCAGGTCGGTCATCGGCGGCATGGCGGGAATTTCAAAGTACATCTGGATCACCCAGCCCCGATGATAGCTGGCGTGGTTGACCACGTGCATGAGCATCGCGCCGGCACTCATCGTGCCGCTTTCACCGGAAAGAAAGGTGAACCGCATGGGTTTGTCCAGCGAGGCATCGGACTGTCGGGCGCTCCAGTCGCAGTACCAGTGATCAACGTTTTGTTGTGCCAGACGCAGGTCGGGCAATGCCGGATAGACCAGATCATGGGACGTCTTGAAGCTGTGCCCTCGGCCTTCCAGATGAGCCTGCCAAAGACAATCCACCACATAAATGTGGTTGAGCGTGCCAATCATGTTCTTGAAGATTCCGGCGCGTTCCTTTTCGACTTCGCCCGGGGGCAGTTGCGCCAGATTGTCGAACAGTCGTTGGTTGGCCCATTGTTTGTAATCGGCAAGCATGCGGGCAGTGCGTACATTGATCATCGAAATTCTCCGATGGCGAATAGCGCATCTCCAAAGGATAGCGCTAACCACGCGCAATGATGCAGGCGCTGATCATCGGTACGGCCGTTATCGCGTCAGCGCATCCAGCACCCGCTCGGCCAGTGCCAGGCAACTGGTGAGGCCCGGTGATTCAATGCCGAACAGATTGACCAGACCGGCCACCCCATGCTCGACCGGACCGCTGATGCGAAAGTCGGCGGCCGGCTCGCCCGGGCCACTGATTTTCGGGCGAATGCCGCTGTAGGCCGGTTGCAGGCTGTTATCCGGCAAGCCCGGCCAATAACGCCGAATTGCCGCATAAAAACCGTCGGCCCGTGCGGGGTCGACACGGTAATCCTGCGCATCGACCCATTCCACATCCGGCCCGAATCGCGCCTGGCCGCCCAGGTCGAGGGTCATGTGCACCCCCAACCCGGCGCTCTCCGGTGCCGGATACACCAGATGCCGAAATGGTGCGCGGCCGCTGAAGCTGAAATAGCTGCCCTTGCACAACCGGGCTGTCGGAACGTGCTGCGCAGGCAGGCCGGCAATACGGCTCGCCACTTCAGGCGCAGACAAACCGGCGCAATTGATCAACTCGCGGCAGCTCAGGGTCATCGGCTCGCTACCACCGACGTGCAGTTCAAACCCCTGGTCGATAAAGCGTGCCGACAGCAGCGGCGAGTGCAAGGCCAGCGACCCGCCGCAGGCTTCGAGATCGCCCTGCAATGCCAGCATCAACCCATGGGAATCGATAATCCCGGTGGACGGCGACCACAGCGCGGCGACGCAGGACAGAGCTGGCTCAAGCTGCTGCGCCTGAGCGGCGTCCAGCCATTGCAGATCATCAACACCGTTGCGCAGCCCCTGCTCCAGTAACCCCTGCAAGGCCGAACGCTGCGCGTCATCGGTGGCGACGATCAGTTTGCCGAGGCGCTGATGGCTGATGCCGCGTTCATCGCAATAGGCGTAGAGGCGATGCTTGCCCTCCACGCACAACTGCGCCTTGAGGCTGCCGCTGGGGTAGTAGATGCCGGCGTGGATCACTTCGGAGTTGCGCGAACTGATGCCCGTACCGATGCCCTCGCCAGCCTCGAGCACGATCACCTCGCGCCCGCTCAAAGCCAGTGCCCTGGCCACTGCCAGCCCGACCACCCCGGCCCCGACCACCACACAATCGATATCGACGCTGCCCTGCCCTGCGCTCATGTCAAACCAACCCTCGCTCGCGGTAATCGATCAGGCTGGAGAATATCGCCAGGAGCATGGCCATGACCACGAAGAAGATCAGCACCAGGAAATACGAGCCGGTGAACTGCACGATCAAGCCGATCAAGATCGGCACGATCACCCCGGCCATGTTGCCGCAGAAATTCATGGTGCCGGCCAGCACACCGGTTTTCGACGTGCCGCCGAGGATCGACGGAATGCACCAGTACATGCCGCACCAGCGAATGAAAAACATCGCCACACAGAGCAGGCCAATGGCTTGAGTCGCGTCAGCGGTGTAAGCGGTGCCGAGCATGCACAGGGCTGCGACCAGCGCCGAGCCGCTGAACATGCTGCGCATCACCAGGTTCGGCGACGCGCCGCTGGATTTCCATTTATCCCCCAGGTAACCGCCAACCAGTTCGCCGACAAAACCGCACATGAAGATCAGGAAGGTCGCGCCGCCCATGCCGGAAATGTTCAGGCCGTGGGTCTGGTGCAGATAGCTCGGCATCCAGGTCAGCAGACCATAGAACACGCTGAGAATGCAGCAGTAACCGGCGAACATCGCCAGCACCGAGCGGTCCTTGAGCAGTTCCTTGAAGCCGATGCTGGTGACCGCGCCGGGCTGGCTGACCGTGGCGTTGCCCTCGGTGATGTGCTTGAGCTCGGCGGCGTTGACACCGGGGTGTTCGCTGGGATGGTTGCGGATGTACTTCCAGGCCAGCACACCGGCGAGCATGGTGCCGACGCCGGCAATCACGAAGGCGATGCGCCAGGAATCGAACCAGCCGATCAGCCCGGCAATGATGATTGCGCCGAAAGCACTGCCCAAAGGCGCGCCGCCGTCGACCAGCACTGCGCCGCGCCCGCGTTCGTTGGGGGTCAGCCAGGCGCCGTTGAGCTTGGCCCCGGCGGGCATGATTGGCGACTCGGCGACACCGAGACCCATGCGGGTGATCATCAGGGTGATCCAGTTGTGCGCACCGGCCGCCAGGGCCTGGAATGCGCCCCAGGCAACGGTCGCGACGACGATCACACGACGGGTGTGAAAGCGGTCGAGCAGCATGCCGCCGGGAATTTGCATCAACGCGTAGGACCAGAAAAACGCACTGAGCATCAGGCCTTCAAGGGCCGGCGGGATCTGGAATTCACTGGAAATCAGCGGCAAGGCCACCGACAGCGAGGCACGGTCGATGTAGTTGATGGCGGTCAACAACAACATGATGAGGAAGATTCGCCAACGGACGTTTGTGGCGCGTTCGGTTGCGTTCGCGGCTGGCAACGCCAGGCTTTCGGCACTTGGATTGTTCATGTGGGGGCTCTTATTGTTGTGGAAACAAGCGGCCTGATGCCTGCCAGTCAACCCTCCCTGTAGGAGCGAGCCTGCTCGCGATGGCGCAGTACGAGCCAACATCAATGTTGATTGCACTTGCGCTATCGCGAGCAGGCTCACTCCTGCAGGTATTGCGTTTTGACTGACGGTTTCAGGCAAGCGGCCCCACTCTAATCACGCCCCCGCGTGCTGAATAATGATGGGATCTGATTGGGGGATCACCGAATGTCATCCCCCAGCAGCGATCAGAAAGTCCCCGGATAGCTGCCGCCGTCCAGTAACAGGTTCTGCCCGGTCAGAAAACCGGATTGCGCACCGCAAATGAATGCGCAATACGCGCCGAATTCATCAGGTTGGCCGAAGCGCTGGGCGGGAACGTTTTTGCGCCGTTGCTCGGCAATGCTTTCGACACTGGTGCCGTTGGCCTCGGCGGCGGCATTGAGGGTCTTGTGCAAGCGCTCGGTCTCGAATGGCCCGGGCAGCAGATTGTTGACGGTGACGTTGTTGCCCGCCAATCGCGCCTGACGCGCCAGCCCGGCGATAAAACCGGTGAGGCCGCTACGGGCACCGTTGGACAGCCCCAGCACATCAATCGGCGCCTTCACCGCGCCGGAGGTGATGTTGACGATGCGCCCGAAACCGCGCTCGGCCATGCCATCGACGCAGGCCTTGATCAGCTCGATGGGCGTGAGCATGTTGGCATCCAGCGCCTTGAGCCAGTCTTCGCGCTGCCAGTCGCGGAAGTCACCGGGCGGTGGGCCACCGGCGTTGTTGACCAGAATATCCACCTGCGGACAGGCCGCCAGCACTTGCGCCCGCACGCCCGGCTGGCTGATGTCCCCGGCCACGGTGCGGACTTCGATGGCCGGTGCCAATTGGCGCAAGTGCACGGCCGCCGCCTGCAAGGTTTCATCTCCCCGGGCGTTGATCACCAGGTTCACGCCTTCCTTTGCCAAGGCCCGTGCACCTGCCAGACCCAAGCCTTTGCTGGCGGCGCAGACAATCGCCCAGCGCCCCGAAATACCCAAATCCATGTCGATGCTCCTCGCGATTCAAAAGCCCTAAGTTACCACCGCCCAGCGGCTATCCGGGGGATGACAAAGGGTGATCGCAGTATCAAGCCTTTTCATTATCGGCTGCCCACGCGGCTGATTACTGTTGCGCAACCAACAAGAAACCGGAGACACCCATGAACCCGTTCCAGTTTTACTTCCCCACGACCTTGAAAAGCGGCAACGGCCTGGTGCGTCAGGCCGGTGCGCTGCTCAAACCCCATGTCCGAGAGAAACTGCTGGTGGTCACCGACAACGGACTGATGGCGTCGGGCGTGCTGGATGCGTTTTTTGCTTCGCTGACGGACAGTGAAATCGCCTATGAAGTGTTTGCCGGCGTCGAACCCAACCCCACTACCGATGTGCTCGAGCGCGCCGTAGGGTTCCTGAAGAACCACGAGTGCGATGCGGTGATCGGCGTGGGTGGCGGCAGCAGCATTGACACCGCCAAGGGTGTCGCGGCCATGGCCACCAACCCCGGCAACATCCTCGACTACGAGGGCTACGACAAACTGCTGCACCCGCCGCTGCCGATTTTCGCCATCCCCACCACCTCAGGCACCGGTAGCGAATGCACGGCATCGACGGTGTTCACCAACACCCGGACCCTGTTCAAAACGGTGATCATCAGCCCCGCACTGTTCCCGAAACTGGCGATTCTCGATGCCGAACTGACCCTCAAGCTGCCGCCGTCGATCACCGCCGCCACCGGCATGGACGCCCTGACCCACGCCATCGAATCCTACGTGTCGAAGCAGGCCAACCCGATCAGCCAGGCTTTGGCGCTGCAAGCGATCAAGATGATCTGCACGTATCTGCCGAAAGCGTTTTTCACAGGCTCCGACCTGCACGCCCGGGAGCAGATGTTGCTCGGTTCTTTTCTCGCCGGCGTGGCGTTCGCCCAATCGAAACTCGGCAACGTGCATGCGATCTCCCACACCTTCGGCGGCGTGTTCAACATTCCCCATGGCATCGCCAACGCCACGCTGTTGCCCTATGTCATCGAATACAACCTGCCAGCCTGCCCTGAATTGTTCCGCGAAATCGCCCTGGCCATGGGCGAAAACGTCGACGGCCTGAGCCCTGCCCGCGCCGGGCACAAAGTCGTGGAACACGTGATGGCACTGAACAAGGCCATCGGCATTCCCGACAACATCAAGGACCTGGGCGTGGACCTGGACTACATGCCGCAAATGGTCAGCGATTCGATGCGCAGCGGCAACGTGCTGGTCAATCCACGTTTGACGACCGCTGCCGACGTCGAGCGAATCATCAGCAATGCCTTCCACGGCCTTCATACCTGAGAGACGAACAGCATGTTTTATGAAATGCGCACCTACACGATCCAAATCGGAAAAATGCAGACCTACCTCAAACACTTCGAGGACAACGGCCTGCCGGTGATCTCCCGCTACACCACGCTGGTGGGCTGGTGGTACACCGAAATCGGCGAGCTGAACCAGGTGATCCACATCTGGGCCTACGAGAGCCTGGATGAGCGCATCAAGAAACGCGCCGCGCTGTACCAGGACCCGGACTGGCTCGAAGGTTTCGTGCCGATCGCCTTCCCGATGCTGGAAAAGATGGAATCGAAACTGCTGATGCCAGCGCAGTTCTCACCGATCAAATAATCCCTGTTCGAGCCCGACAGACAATCAAACAACCTGTGGGAGCTGGCTTGCCAGCGATGAGGGAGTATCAGTCGACATCGTTGTTGTCTGACACACCGCTATCGCTGGCAAGCCAGCTCCCACAGGGGACTTTGGTGGACTGTTGAACTGCCCAAACCCAAGGACAACCCCATGTGCGACCACAACACCAACAACACCGCCGCCGACCGTTCTCCCGACATTAAAGCCCTGCTCGAAGGCCTGCCGACCAACTGGGGCAAGTGGGGCCCGGACGATGAAGTCGGCGCCCTGAACTACCTGCAAAGCGCCGAGATCCTCCGTGGCATCGCCACTGTGCGCCAAGGCAAGACCTTCACCCTGCAAGTGCAAATCGGTCACCCCAAAGGTGAGCCGCTGTGGCCCGGACGTCGTCCATCGATGCGGGTCAACGTGCTCGACAAGGGGCACTTTCTCGCGGGTAAAACTCACTTCGACGGTCACGTCGAATATGCCGACGACGTGATCTTCATGCACCTGCAAGGCTCGACCCAATACGACGCGCTGGGCCATGTCTGGCATGACAACAAACTGTGGAACGGCTACGACGCCATGAGCACCATCGGCGGCATGGACAAGGCCAGCATCCTGCCGATTGCCGAGCGCGGCATCGTCGGCCGTGCGGTGTTGATCGACATGGCCCGCCATCGCGGCAAAGCGGTGCTGGACAAGGGTGAAACCTTCAATCACCACGACCTGCTGGCCGCCGCGAAAGCTCAGGGCATCGAGATCCACAAGCGCGACATCCTGATCATCCGTACTGGCTGGATCGGATCGTTTTACGCGCGCGAGCCGCAAGAGTTTTACAAGGATTTCGCCGAGCCGGGCCTGACCTTCAGCCGCGAGCTGGTGGAATGGTTTCACCAGATGGAAATCCCCAACCTGGTCACCGATACCATGGCCAACGAAGTGGCGGTCGAACCGACTTCAGGTGTGTTGATTCCGCTGCACAACGCCTTGATGCGCAACCTAGGCGTGACCTTTACCGAAGTGGCGATGCTCGATGCGCTGGCCGACGATTGCGCGGCAGACGGCCAGTGGCAGTTTCTCTACACCGCTGCACCGTTGAAAATCGTCGGTGGCACCGGGGCGCCGGTGAACCCGATCGTGATCAAGTAACCAGATCCTGCTTGAGTTCATTGATCAGCAGGGTCGCCGCCGGAGACAAATCGGCGCCGGCCCGGCTGATCACCCCATAGGGTTCGATCAGGGCGCGCAACGATACCGGCAGTTTCACCAGCAACTCGAACTGTTCGCAGAACTCGGCCACTTCCACCGGGATCACCGCGAGCAAGGTTGGATCTTGTTGCACCAGCAAAATGGTGGCGAAGGTGGACGAAGTCTCCAGTGGGTAACGGGGAATTTCCAGCCCCGCCTCATTGAGTTCACGCTCCAGGGCCTGGCGCATCGGCATGTCCTTGGGGTAGACCACCCAGCGGTAATCGCTGAGCTGCGATAATTGCAGGGATTGGGCACTGGCCAATGGATGACGCTGGCTGGCAACCACTGCCAGGGGCTCTTCGCTGAGTTCGATGCAGTCGTAAGCGTCCGAGCGCTGGCCGACACTGGTGCGGCAGATCGCCAGGTCCAACCGCCCCTGATCGAGCAATCCGAGCAAGGTCGCACTGGTGTTTTCCACCAGTTCAACGGACAACTCCGGTTGTTTGAGGCGCAGCTCGGTCAAGGCTCGGGTCAGCAATGGCACCGCGCCCATGATCACCCCGACCGAGAGTCGCCCGCCCTGCCCCTGCATGATGCTGAGCATTTCCTCCCGCAAGTGTTCGACATCGCTGTAGATCAGCCGCGCATAACGAATCATGCAGCGCCCCATTTCATTGGCCACAAGACCTTTGGGCTGACGCTCGAACAACGGCATTCCAAGCAACGATTCGACCTCATGCAAGGCCTTGGTGGCGCCGGACTGGGAAATGGAGATCTGCTCGGCGGCCTTGTGCAGGGAGCCGCGATCATCCAGCGCGATCAGCAACCGCAGTTGTTTCAGACGCAGACGTGAAGCGATGCTGCCAAGGGAGGGAACCATGTCGGTAGGTGCTCGTTTCAAGGGCCGGATCCGTGAAGTGCCGCGCCGGCGAATACCGGCGCGGGCCGGTATTCAAATCAGCGAAGCCCTGCTCCACTGGCCATTGACCAGTCGATTGAGGCCCAACGGGTTATGGTTTTGCAACGCCTCGGGCAGGTACTCATCAGGATAGTTCTGGTAGCAGACCGGGCGCAGGAAGCGATCGATGGCCAGGCTGCCGACGGAGGTTCCGCGTGCATCGGAAGTCGCCGGGTACGGTCCGCCATGGACCATCGCATCGCTGACTTCGACGCCGGTCGGGTAGCCATTGAGCAGCAAGCGTCCGACCTTGTCTTCGAGCAAGGGCAACAGGTCGCTATAGCGCTCAAGGTCCGCCGGCTCGGCGATCAGGGTGGCGGTCAGCTGACCGTGCAGGCTGTCGAGTACAGCGCGCAGTTGCTGCGAATCGTCCACCTCCACCAGCACCGTCGCCGGGCCGAAGATCTCTTCCTGCAACAACGGATCGCCCTCGAGCAACAGTTGCACATCGGCCTTGAACAACTGCGGTTGCGCCTGGCGGTCGCCTTGCGGTTGACCGGCCAGGTGATCGACCTGGGCATGCCTGTCGAGGTGTTTGAGCCCGGCACTGTAGCTGTTCAGCGCTCCGGCATTGAGCATGGTCTGGGCCGGTTGATCGCCCATGTGCTGGGCAAAGTGTTGCTGAAACTCGCTGAACTGCGCTGAACGCAGGCCAATGATCAGACCGGGGCTGGTGCAGAATTGACCACAGCCCAGATTGACCGAAGCCGTCAGCTCTGCGGCGATTTTGTCGCCCCGAGTGCTCAAGGCGTGCGGCAGCAGGATCACCGGATTGATGCTCGACATCTCGGCGAACACCGGTATCGGCTGCGGCCGCGCGGCCGCCAGATCGGACAACGCCCGGCCACCCTTCAGCGACCCGGTAAACCCCACGGCCTTGATTCCTTCAGCCTTGACCAGCGCCTGTCCGACACCGGCGCCGTAAATCATGTTGAATACCCCCGACGGCATACCCGTGCGCTGCGCCGCGCGAACGATGGCGCTGGCCACGCAATCGGCGGTTGCCATGTGCCCGCTGTGGGCCTTGAACACGACCGGGCACCCGGCGGCCAGCGCCGACGCGGTATCACCACCGGCAGTGGAAAAGGCCAGGGGGAAATTGCTGGCACCGAACACTGCGACGGGGCCGACACCGATGCGGTATTGGCGAATATCCGCTCGCGGCAGAGGTAGCCGTTCAGGCAACGCCTGATCAATCCGCGCACCGAGGAAATCCCCTCGCTTGAGCACTTGTGCAAACAGTCGCAACTGACCGCTGGTGCGGCCGCGCTCACCCCGAATCCGGCCTTCGGGCAGCGCCGTTTCCCGGCAGACCAGTGCAATGAACTCCTCGCCCAGCCCATCGATCTCGTCGGCGATCGCCTCAAGAAAATCCGCACGACGCCCCGGCGGCAATTGACGAAACGGAGCAAAGGCACGGGTCGCGGCAGCAACGGCCAGGGCGACTTCCTGGTCAGAGGCCTGATGAAAAACATAAGGCAATACCTGACCACTGCTGGCGTCGACACTGTGCAGCGTCTCGCGGCCCAGGGCACTGCGTTGCCCGTCAATGAACTGCTGGCCGAGAATATCGGACATCAAAAACTCCCTCGCCTGGTTTCGGCAGGCGACCACTCGAATTGAAGGAATGCGCCGACGGCGCAGTGCCCACTCTAGGGGTCGGGATCAGGGGCGAACAAATGACAACAACGGGCCGGGGGATGAGCATTTGTCATCCCCCGGCCCGTCAGTCGCCTCAGCGAATCGCTACCGGGTTGATGTTGACCTGGGTCGAGCCTTTGTAGAGCGGCTGGCCGAGCACGAACATGAACGTCCAGGCCTTGTCCCGGACCAGCGCACGGCTGTCGATCAGTTCCAGGTTGTAGATGCCATTCTTGGCCAGCATGAACTGGTTGACCGGGAACTCCTGGCCATCAGTGCCGGGGTAGATTTCCGAAGCCCAGGTGTCACCACCGAAAGCGACGATCTGTTTGTCCGCCAGCCATTTCGCCGCGGCCATGCCGATGCCCGGTTCCACTGCGAGGAATTTTTCGTTGTCCTTGCCCAGCAGTTCCAGCCAACCGGTGTTGAACAGCACCACGTCACCCTTCTCGATGCTGATGCCTTGCCGGTGCAGGGCCTTCTGAATATCGGCAACGGTGAATTCGGTTTTTTCCGGCACGATGGCGCGGCCGTAGACTGCGGTCATGTCCAGCACCACACCACGGGTGACAATCGGCGGGACTTTCTCGATACCGAGTTTCTGCACCCCTTCCACGGTCACGAAGTCCGCCGCGCGATTGCCGTTGTAGTAGACGTTGTCGATGCCAATGTGGCCGATGCCGTTGAGCTGGGTGCCGACACCGGTCCAGCCCACCACCAATTCATCGTTGAAGGTGAATTTGTTCGGCCCCATGGTGGTGCCGCCCGCTTCGCCCGGCTGGACATTGGTCAGGTGGAAACTGCGGTGACGGAACGCCGGCAGGTTCTTGTCGATGGGCACGGCCAGCGGATAAGTCTTGCCTGTCTTGATCAACTTGGCAGCGTTGAGCACCGAATCGGCGTCAAGCAGGTTCAGTGCACCGATTTCATCGTTGGCACCAAACTTGGACGGATACCATTTTTCGCCCTCGGCGGCGTGAGCGGCGTTGAGAGTGAACAGGAGGGCAAATGGCAAAGCCAGGCGCTTGAGCATGTTGGAGTCCTTGTCTGTTTTTGATGGACCCCACGGTACTCAGCGGTTTTGTGCAGAAACAGCCAGCCCTCGACAATACATTTGTTCTGGATTTTCACGAGTGCTTGCATCGATATCTGCACAAACAGTCGGCAGTGCTAGAGTGGAACCGGTGGGTCAACTGACATAAAACCCTGAAATCCTGACAGTCGACCAATTGCGATAACGCTTAGAACGTTTGCGAATTATGATTATTCCATCTCGCTGATACAGAAACCTATGAACATCGCAAACCCTCCAGCCGCCCGCGAAATCCAATCCGATTCACCGCGTTTGATCGTCTTCCTCGCCTACCCCGAAATGGGCCTGCTGGACCTGACCGGCGCACAAACCGTATTTTGGGCGGCCTCGCGCTATCTCAACAGCAGCAACTTGCCGGGTTACAAACTGCAAACCGCCAGCCTCACCGGTGGCCTGATCCAGACTGCCGAAGGCCTGGCCGTCGACACTGTGCCATTGAGCGCTTTCACCGAGCACTCGATCGACACGCTGATCGTGCCTGGCGCGCCGGTGATTATCACGGCCATGAACAATTCACTGGAGGTCGTCGAGTGGCTCAAGGTCGCCTCGACCAAAGTCAGGCGCACCGCCTCGGTGTGCAGTGGCACGTTCCTGCTGGCCGAAGCCGGATTGCTCGACGGTCGTCGTGCCGCCACCCATTGGGCGATGTGCGGCATGCTCAAGGAGCGACACCCGTCGATCGAAGTCGACAACGATGCGATCTTTGTCCAGCAGGGTTCAGTCTGGACTTCTGCCGGGGTCAGTGCCGGCATCGACCTGGCCCTGGCGCTGGTCGAAGAAGATTGCGGCCGCGAACTGGCGTTGCTGGTGGCGCGGGAAATGGTGGTGTTCCTCAAGCGCCCTGGTGGTCAGGCCCAGTACAGCCAACTGCTGCAATCGCAAACCAGCGAAGGCGCCGCCTTCGACGACCTGCACCTGTGGATCACGCAAAACCTGGCCGGTGAAAACCTCACCATCGACCGGCTCGCCCAACAAGTGCAGATGAGTCCGCGCAACTTCGCCCGGGTCTACAAACTCAAGACCGGCCGCACCCCGGCCAAAGCCGTGGAAGTGCTGCGGGTCGAAGCCGCCAGGCGCCTGCTGGAAGAATCCGAGCGCAACATCGATCAGATTTCCCGACTGTGCGGCTTTGGTGACGAAGAACGCATGCGCCTGACTTTCCAGCGCAACCTGGGGGTTTCGCCACGGGACTATCGCAACCGGTTTTCCCGTTGAATCAACGGCCAATTGCATCCGCAGGGAACTCCAGAGGGCCGTCGTGCATCCTAAATGGTGTGGTACTTTCTTTATGCTCCACGCTTTCGGAGGACACCGTCATGCGACGTTTGTTGATCATTTCTTCCCTGGTACTTTGTTTGCCCTTCGGTTCAGCCATGGCCAAAGTGGATGCAGGTGATGTTGCCACTTCGGCCGGTGTTTCCGCTTCGCTGTACTCGACGTTCAAGGATGACAAAATGATGATTCCCGCCCGTGACGACGCGTCCAGCTTCGTCGCCAGTGGCGGTGCGATTCGTGGCGTTTATCTGGAGCAGGTGTTGCAGCGGATCCGCCAGGAAAACCCCGGTCTCAATGCCAGCGATGAAGACTTGGCGCGAGCCATTCTTGTCCAGCAAGGCGTTGCTGCCGATCACTGAAGACGACCAACCTCAGCGGTGGGGCTCGTGACACCCGGATTGCGTTTCCAGCCCTGCCTTGCTGTCGGTTGACCGCCACCTGCTCCACTTGAACGGGCAGTGATCAGCGATAGCGCGGCGCCGATTCTGAATTTCCGAACAGCCCGCTCAACACCTGGCGTTGAGTTTCATGACGGTCCCACTGCGCCCCGTCGTGCAGGCCCGGGATGGTCACCACTTCTCCATTCGCCAACCCAACCAGTGCTGCATCAACCATGTCCTCGGCAGACATGACGATTTCCTGCGGCAGGTTTTCCACCGGGTTGCCCGCGTCACTCCAGAACTCGGTTGCAGTGGCGCCCGGCAGCACGGCCTGGATGCGCACGCCTTTGTCGGCCAGTTCCCGATGCATCGACTGGCTCAAACTCAGCACGAACGCCTTGGTCCCGCCGTAAACGCCATTGAGAATTTCCGGGGCGATGGCAACGATCGAAGAAATGTTGATCACGGTGCCGGTGCCGCGCGCGACGAAGCCAGGCACCACGGCATAAGCCAGGCGCATCAACGCGGTGACATTGAGGGAGATCATGTCTTCCATCTCATCCACCGGGCTGGCGAGCAGCGGCATGACCGCGCCGACGCCGGCATTGTTGACCAGCAAGGTGATGCTGGCATCGTTGCGCAGGATGTCTTCTACCCGTCGCACATCGGCCTTGTCCTTGAGGTCGGCGGCGACCACTTCCATGGTGCGACCGGTCTGGTCGCTCAAATGCCGGGCCAGGGCGTTGAGTTTGCCCTGGCTACGGGCCACCAGAATCAAGTCATAACCCTGGCGAGCGAGGCGGTCGGCGTACACAGCGCCAATGCCCGACGATGCACCGGTGATCAATGCAGTACCTTTGGATGAGAGCGCCATAATCGGTTTCCTTCACGGTTGGGCGAGACGTTCGCCGGTTGTGTACCGTTATAAATCCGCTCGCCGGTGTCGCAAATGACGTTTAAAGTACGTTTTTCGGACATCGCCGTTTGAGGGCAGATCAATGATTACCGTGGCGTTTGTGGTTTTCGACGGCTTCCAGTCCATGGCGCTGGCGGCGATGCCGGTGTTCGAATACGCCAACTTCAGCGCCGGCGAAACGCTGTACGACGTGCGTGTGCTGTCCGAAGGGGGTCGCTTGTTGCGGGCCTCCGGCGGCTTGTGTGTCGGCACCGAGGCATTCGATGAGCGTGTGTTCGATACGGTGATCGTGGTCGGAGGCGATGCGATTCTCGAACAGGCGCCCGAAGCGGTGCTCGATTACCTGCGAGCTGGCGTCAAGACCGCGCGACGCACGGCGTCGATCTGTTCCGGGGCTTTCGTCCTGGCCCAGGCCGGTTTGCTGGAGGGAAAGCGGGCAACCACTCATTGGGCCTATGCGCGACAATTGCAAGAGCGTTTTGCGGGGATCAACGTCGAGGCTGACCGGATCTACGTGATCGACGGTTCGATCTGGACTTCAGCCGGCATGACCGCCGGTATCGACCTGGCGCTGGCCATGGTCGAAAAAGATCACGGCGCCGACCTCGCCCGTTCAGTGGCGCAAAAACTGGTGATGTACCACCGTCGCGCGGGTGGCCAGTCGCAACATTCGGCGCTGCTGGAACTGGAGCCGAAATCCGATCGCATTCAGAGCGTTTTGACCTATGCCCGGGAACACCTCGACCAAGTGCTTTCGGTAGAGCAACTGGCGGAGGTGGCACGCCTGAGCCCACGGCAGTTCAGCCGGGCATTTCGCGCGGAAACCGGCCAGTCACCGGCCAAGGCCATCGAAAACCTGCGTCTGGAAACGGCACGGCAGATGCTCGAACGCGGGCGCCTGAGCCTTGACCAGATCGCCCTGGCAACCGGCTTCAGCGACCGCCGCCGCATGCGCGAAGCGTTCTTGCGAACATTCGGGCAGCCGCCGCAGGTGATACGGCGCAGCGCGCGATCCGGGCAATCATGATCCCTGTAGGAGCGAGCCTGCTCGCGATGAGGCACTTCCAGCCAACATCAATATCGATTGGAAGGACGCCATCGCGAGCAGGCTCGCTCCTACATTAGATTGCGCGCAGGCTGAGACCGTCCGCCGCTAATTGAGCCTTGACCGAATCATACCCGGGCAACGTCGCATGATGCGTTTCGATCGGCACGTCATGCGTCGCCGTCACAATCAACAAACCCGCCCCCGCCGCCTGCGCGGCGAGAATCCCCACCGTGGCATCTTCGAACACCAGGCATTGAGTGATGTCCACCCCCAGCCGTGTCGCCGCGAGTCGATAACCGCTCGGGTCGGGTTTGCCGAGGCTGACGTCTTCGGCGGTGATCATCACGTCCGGCTCGGGAATCCCTGCCGCTGCCATTCGCCGCAACGCCAGCGTCCTCGGCGCCGAGGTGACGATGGCCCATTGATGAGCCGGCAGCGATTTGAGGAACGCCGCCGCGCCAGGCACCTCGGCAACCCCTTCGACATCTTCGATTTCCGCCTGGGTAATCCACGCCGCTTCAGCCTCGGCATCCACACCGGGCAATCCCAGACGCGTGATGGTGTCGATGGCTCGGGCACCGTGAATGGTCGGCAGGAAGGTTTCGACATCGACACCATGGCGCAAGGCCCAAGTGGTCCAGACGCGTTCGGCGGCGGCAATCGAGGTGAGGATGGTGCCGTCCATGTCGAACAGGAAGGCACGGTAAGGGACGTTGAAAACAGACGTGGGCACGGGCAAAGGGTCCTTCCTATCTCAGCGGACATTTGCGCCAATTTACACGATCCCCACAGGAACTGGCGCAGGCTGCGATCTTTTGATCCTGAAAAAGCAGAATCAAAAGATCGCAGCCTGCCCCAGCCCCTACAAGGCAGGGCGTGATTTCAAGGCCCCTTGCACACAATCGAGCAGTTGCCCCAACGCCCAGGGTTTCTTGATGAATGTCACCTCATGCCGGACGCCGGAGCTTTCCGGGGTTTCATAGCCGGACATGATCATGATCGGTTTGTCTGGCCAGCGATCGCCAAACTGATTGGCCAGGTCTGCACCATTGAGTTTGCCGGGCATGGTGATGTCCGTGAGCAACAACCTGACCTGCGCGGCATGCTGCTCCAGATACGCCGCAGCCGCATCGGCACTGATCTGCGGTTCCACCACAAAGCCTTCGTCCTGCAGAATTTCGCAGAGAAATTCCAGGATCAACGGGTCGTCCTCAACCACCAGGATCAACCCCTCAGGAAGATATCCGCCCGCTGTCGTTACTCGACTCATGACCTTGCTGCTCCCTGATTGCACCTATGATTTCGCGGGCTTGAATCCGCTACCTACAAGTAGGAGCAGCGGACTCGGCGGAAATTCATTTTTGATACAGTCAGGCGACGAATTCATGCTTCCTGCAGGCGCTGAGCCCGCTCGCGATGGCGCTGTGTCAGCCATTACAGGTTGACTGATACACCGCCACCGCGAGCAAGCTCAGCTCCTACAGGGGCACGGGATTTTTGGGATTACTGTGACATGGCGTCCTTTTTCATGGCGTCTTTGGACATGGCGTCTTTTTTCATGCCGTCCTTGCTCATGGAATCCCTGGACATCGTGTCTTTCTTCATCGCGTCCTTGGACATCGAATCTTTCTTCATCGCGTCTTTGGACATTGCATCCTTGGACATCGAATCCTTGCTCATGCTGTCTTTGCTCATGGTGTCAGCAGCAAAAACACTGGCGGCGCCGACGGCCAGGCACAAAGACAGAACAACGGTGGTCAGCTTTTTCATGATGAAACTCCTTGAAGCACAGGTTTGATGGGTAGGTTGCGGGGGTTCATCAGCTGCCACCGAACCAGTTGTAGCCCTGGTCTTCCCAGTAGCCGCCGCTGTAGGTGTTGCTGACGAAAATCGCCTGAATGTGTTTGGGGTTCTTGTAGCCAAGCTTGGTGGGCATGCGCAGCTTCATCGGGAAGCCGTATTCGCGCGGCAGCACCGCGCCGTCGTACGTCAGCGCCAACAGGGTTTGCGCATGCAGTGCGGTGGCCATGTCGATGCTGGTGTAGTAGTCGTCGGCGCATTTGAAGCCGACGTATTTGGCGTCGGTGTCGGCGCCGATGCGCTTGAGGAAGTCGCTGAAGCGTACGCCACCCCAACGGCCGATCGCGCTCCAGCCTTCAACGCAGATGTGCCGGGTGATCTGCTCGGTCTGGGCCATGGCGCGCAGCTCTTCGAGGCGCCAGCTGCGCTTGTCGGCGACCCGTCCGGTGACTTCCAGGCGATAGCTCTCCTCCTCCACCGTCGGTGCTTCGTCGATGCCGTAGAACGCATTGAACGGAAATGGCCGGGTGATCATCGACGCCGGATAGGTCGGGGCCATGGCGTTGGGGTTGAACAGCCAGCCCTGCACCCGGTCGTTGAAGCGCGACATCGATGACAACGCCGTCTCGACGCCGTCGTTGTCGGTGATGTTGCAACCCGACAACATCGCCACGCCACCAAGGGTCAGGCCACGCAAGAGGAACGAGCGACGCGAGCGGTCTTCAATCTGTGGTGCAAGGATTTTGCGGGCATCCGCGAGGATCGAAGCTTCATCCAGCCCGGGGACCTGAATACGCTTTTTCATACGTGCTCCTTGCGGCCAACGATCATGGCCAACAGCGTTTTAGGTACCAGCGCGACCATCACCAGATGCACCGCAACGAATGCCACTAACAGCGCCATGGCAAAGAAGTGCACACGGCGCGCCCCTTCGTAACCCCACAGCAATTCACGCAGCAGCGGGAACTGCACCGACTTCCACAACACCAGCCCGGAGAGCACCAGCAAAGTGATGTCGATAATCACGAACAAATACGCAAACCGTTGCACCTGGTTGTAATGACTGAGGTCGGCATGCCCGAGTTTTCCGCGCAGTGCCGCCGACAAGTCGCGCAGCACACCATTGGGCGAAACCGGGAAAAAGCGCCGTTTCAAGCGACCACTGAAGACATTGATGAGCAGGTAGACGAGGCCGTTGATCGCCAGGAACCACATCGCCGCGAAGTGCCACTGAAGCGCCCCACCGAGCCAGCCGCCGAGGGTGATCGACGTGGGAAAACTGAAATCGTAGAGCGGCGAGGCGTTGTAGATGCGCCAACCACTGGTGACCATCACCAACACCGCCAGGGCGTTGAGCCAATGGGTCAGGCGCAGCCAGCGTGGATGACTGGCCTTGGGTGAGGCAGATGACTGCGACATGTCCGGCTCCCGATGTGGTTGTTCGTTGGAGCCGAGTATGGGAGCCGGAAGATCGCCAAATCCTCACGCAAAGTTAAATTTAATGTGATAACTGCTCACTCACAGCCACCCAAAACCCTGTAGGAGCGAGCCTGCTCGCGATGGCATCAAGTCAGCCGACATTGATGTTGAATCTGAAACCGTTATCGCGAGCAGGCTCGCTCCTACAGGGGGCGGTGGTAGCCCGCCGAACGCGCAACTATGGTTAAATGCCGCCCCCCGCAACTTGCCGACCCAGACCCATGAACGCAGACGCCCTCTCCATCCTCCACGACCACTTGCTGACGGCACTGGCCACGCCTCCCGCCGAAACCCGGCGGCTGTTCCACGGCCGTGGCCGCTGCTGGCCGGGGCTGGAGCAAGTGACCGTGGACTGGCTGCAAGGCGTGGTGCTGGTGGCACTGTTCAAGGAGCCGGAAGCGGCGCAACTGGAGGACTTGAAGCAACGGCTGATGGCAATCACCCAATCACCGCAGTGGACACAATCCGGCGCGCACACGTTGTTGCTGCAGCACCGCTACCTGCTGCAAAGCACCACCGAATGGCTACTGGGCGATGTCATCGAAGAAATGACCATCACCGAAGGTGGCTTGAAGTACCGGGTGGACCTGGGCCGCAAGCAGAACACCGGGCTGTTCCTCGACATGCGCTATGGCCGCGATTGGGTACGGGCCAATGCCGGCGGCAAACGCATACTGAACCTGTTCGCCTACACTTGCGGCTTCTCGGTGGCGGCCATCGAAGGCGGTGCGACGCACGTGGTCAACCTCGACATGTCCAGCCCGGCGCTGAGCCGTGGCCGCGACAATCACCGGCTCAATGGCCATGACCTGAGCCAGGTGACGTTCCTCGGCCACGACCTGTTCAAGTCCTGGGGCAAGGTGATCGGCAAAGGCCCGTACGACCTGGTGATCATCGACCCGCCGTCGTTCCAGAAAGGCAGTTTCCTGCTGACCAAGGATTATCAGCGGGTGCTGCGCCGATTGCCGGAACTGCTGACTGAAAACGGCACGGTGCTGGCCTGCATGAACGACCCGGCATTCGGTGCCGATTTCCTCATCGACGGCGTGACGCGCGAGGCGCCGAGCCTGCGCTTTGAACAACGCCTGGAGAACCCGCCGGAGTTTCCCGATGCGGATGTTGAGGCTGGGTTGAAGGCGTTAGTGTTTAAGTTGGATGAATAAACGCGGTACTGCGACACCGCTTCTCTTTCATTACTTGCCAAACAGCCTTTTTACAAACGACGGCTTCTTGTTCTCTCTGTGAGTCGGTGGCAGCGCCGCAGCGACAGCGCCCCGGAAGGCTCGTCGAGTTGGGCTCGACTGTTGCTTACTCTTCAATTGGGCTTCTTTGTCATGAGCTTCTTTTGCACGGATTTCGTGGGCCTCCAACCCTGAAGCCTCCATTTTGAAGATGATATTGACGCCTTCATTGTCACCCAAAAGGCCTTTGGCAGCTTCCCAGACACCTTGTTCTTTCAAATAGACAATCAAGCCTTTGAAGTTCGATTTGTAGGTGTTTACAAGCTGCGAGTACTCCTCGGGCGAGCTAATTGAACCTATCCTGAGCGTCGAATCGAAAGACGGGCTTTCAGGAATAGGGACATAGCTCACTGAGCTTTGTCGCGGGGCAATCTCACGAATCATCGCTTCCGCGTCAATTGAAGATTCGGGTTTATAGTGGCCGGAGTGGTTGTTAATGATGAGTTTTGAAGGGTCCTGCTCGTCAATCTTCAACAAACCGGCAAACTCTGGCAACCCCATGCCGGGTTGAATACCCATGTGCTGAAAATACATGTTCGCAAAAAGACGAAGCTTACGGTCCTGATCACGAAACATGGCAATCGCGTGCCCGTCCGTGGAGGGTGTAAACACGGAACGTTCCTGCTCGTATACTTTCAGCCCTCGACCATAAACCGCCCCGGTACTCTTGAACTCACTTTTGTGCTCATCCCACGTTAGCTCTTCGAACCACCCCGTACCAATGCTCTTCGCGAGAGCGTTGACGATGTCGGTAATAAAAATGCCCACCGGAATTTTTATCGTGCCTTGCCAGTCGTAAAAGCCGAGAGGATTATTTCCGACTATCTTATAAACATTGAGGCCATCCACCGTCCCCGCTGGATCCGGACTTAGCCACCGCTGCAACCACGGGGCGTAATACCGATGCCCGTAGTAATACAACCCTGTCGCATCCCGCTCCTTGCCCGAATAACGAATAGTCTTGTACTTCGCCACTAGCGCACTTCTCCCCGCCCAGCACGCCGTACCGCCAAAGGGGTAATAGTGTTCCTGGGTCAGCAATCCTGCCTGTTCATCCAGCTCCAAAGTGCTGGAGCCGAGGTGATCGCTGACGCTGTATCGCAACTGGTCTCTGTGCGCGCCTTCGGGCCAGTGCAGCACCCGTACATTGCTGCGTCCAGCTTCGACGCTGATCACGTGATGCTCTTCACCCTCGGCTTGGCGGTGGATTTCCAGGCCGGGAAGGTAACGCACCTCGCAGCGTTGGGTGCGGCCACTGCGGCGCGCGAATCCGGTTTTGCGCACACGATGACCCGGGCGGTCATAGTCGTAGCATTCGTAGTCATCAGGTTCGGCTTCGCGTTTGACCAACGTCACGCGGCTCAGTTGGTTGCGACTGCCCCAAACCATCGCCTGGCCGCGTTGCAGCTCATGTTGATTACCACCGGCATCGAAACCCAAAGCGATGTCCGGCTCGCCCGGCAATGAACCGTCGTCCCGTTGCGCGATACTGCGGTTGCTGCGCGCCGAGGTAAACATCGAGAACCCGGGGGCGTCGCTGTGGTGGCGGGTGATCAAGTTGCCGCCGCGGTCGTAGTCGAAACGCTGGCAGTAGTTGCGTCGTTGAGTGGGATCCAGTGGTGTAGGCAACAGCGCTGGCAACGCAGGTCCATGGCTGGGCTGGCTGACTTCCCAGCCTCGGGCTTCGACCAGTTGATACAGAGTATCGTAACGGTAGCGACTGATCGGCTCGATACGCTGACTGTTGAAATGGCTCACCGGCCGGGATCTGTCTTCCAGTTCGACAATATTGTTTCCCGCATCGTGGCGATAGTTCAGGTCCTGCAGCGGTTTTTGATTGGCGATCCCCGCCACCAACCTGACCAACCGTCCATCATCGGCCGCGTACTCGGCGTGAGTCACCACCCCGTTACCGGCGATTTCGCTTTCGACCTGATCCTGGGCGTTGTAGCGGATGCCACTGACCAGACATTGCGCTGCACTCGCTTCGCCGGCCATTTGCAACCAGACCTCACTCAACTGGCCAGCCACGTCGTAAGTAAAACTGCGAACGTTGCCCATCGCATCGACCTGTCGCTTGAGTTCACCTGCCGGATTGAAAGCCTGACGAGTGATGAACGATTGCGCTTCCAGATATTCGTCCCGGGCATCAAGCTCCAACGGCCAGTCGGGGAGTTCCAGTTCAAGGAGCAAGCGTTGCTCTTCAATCAGCACTGCACCGGCAAGCCCGTAGCCCGCCAACCGTTGTGTGCCTGCCGGATGGTCATGGCGAATCAACTGACCGCACTGGTTTTGCACGGCGTATCCGAGTTCTGCGCCGCCATAGCTCAAGCGTTCCACCACACGCGAATCGTCGCCGGCAGCTTGCTCAGTGACGCAAATCGGGCGTCGCTGATCATCAAACTCAGTGTGACGCTGACTGCCCCGTGCATCCCAGAATGAACAGAGTGAACCGCCCTGATCCAACAAGCTCAACTGCCACCCCGCATCGACGCTGTCCGCCAGCAATGGCCGACCGCTCAAACCATAGATCGTCGCCAGGTTCGGCTTTGGCGCCGCGTCCCACAAACGCGGGTCCCATGATTCAACCAAGCGCCCCGCTACATCGAAGCGTTGCCGGGTGATACGTGGATCGCTGACTGGGCTGTCGGGATGACGGCAAAAACCCACGCTGCGAATTGCCAGCGTGCGCGGATCGATGACCGACAGGGTCGGCGTGGCGAAGTGGTGATGAGCGTTCACAGCGTCGAAAGTCCTTCGCACTGGTCGAGGAAATACTGAGCCTTTTTTGATTAGATCGATACTGTAAAAAGTAACAGGTAAGCGCGTGTAAATCGCTATCGCGGATTTAGCACCAAAGCGAACAACTCCCCATGCCCGTTCACATTGAGTTTGTGATAAAGGTTGCGCCGATGCACCTTCACTGTCTCGGGTGAAATGCCCATCTGCTGGGCGATGGCCTTGCTGGAGAAGCCCTGGAGGATCAGCCGCGCGGTTTCGACTTCGCGCACTGACAAGCGAGCATCGAAGCGATCGAGCAGCGTTGCCAGATCTCCGGCCACGGCCTCGGCGACTGGCCCTTCCGGCGGCAGCAATCGCAGGTGTCGGCGCATGGCGGCCAGCACCCAGTCGCGCACGCACAACAGACGGCCCTGCTCTTCGAGGCTGAAGCGTGTCGAGCGCCCGAGAGAAAGGCCCAGCACCGCGCCATCGACGTTGACCATGAACTGCAACTCGTCGCCGCCGACCACCGAGCGGAAGTAGCTCAAGTAATACTCGCTGTGCTGGAACTGGTCCGGGGCCACCGATTCGAGGCTGTGCAAGCCGTCGGCAATGCCGGCACAGGCCGCTTGATAGAACGGGTCGAGCAAGTACATGCCGGCGCTGTAATCTGCCAGGTCTTCGTGCTCCTCGCCGCTGCCTTTGGCGTCGAAATCAATGAGCAGGCGCGGTACCCGACCCGGCCTCATCACCGCGACCAGGGCGTTGTCCAGCGGCACCAGCAGGCGCAGGGTGTCGACCAGCGCACGCCAGAACCCTTCCTCGCCCAACGTGGCAAACACGCGCGCCAGCCCTTGGTGCAGCGGCAACTCTTTCAACAACGCGTCCACGCCCTACCCCTTTCGAGTAACCCATGATGGGAATGGGTAACGGCCAGCCCCGTCGATACCCTGCAAGCTCCTGAACATCACCGGCCGCAGCAGGCCAGGAGTGCCGCATCATGAGTGGTCATCGCTCGTATTTCAATCTGGGGTTTGGCGCCTGTCTGGCGGTTTCGCTGTCGGCGGTGGCGGCCGAGGTCCCAACCGTTCACGTCTACAACTGGTATGACTACATCGGCCCGAACACCCTGCATGACTTCAAGCGTGACACCGGTATCCAGCCCGTCTACGACACCTTCGACAGCGCCGAAGTGCTCGAAGGCAAACTGTTGACCAGCCGCAGTGGCTACGACGTGGTGGTGGCCAGCAACTTCAGCCTGCCGACGCTGATCAAGGCCGGTGCCCTGGCGCCGCTGCCCCGCGCTGATATGCCTGATTTCAAGAACATGGACAGCGACCTGCTGGCGAAACTGGCCCACAACGATCCGGGTAACCAGTACGCCGTGCCGTATCTGTGGGGCACCAACGGCATCGGCTACAACATCGACAAAGTGCGGGCGGTACTTGGCGACAAAGCGCCGGTGGATTCCTGGGACCTGGTGTTCAAGGAAGAAAACCTGGCCAAACTCGGCGAATGCGGCGTGGCGATGCTCGACTCGCCGTCGGAAATGCTCCCGGTCGCCCTGCACTACCTTGGCCTGCCGCCCAACAGCACCAACCCCGAGGATTACAAGAAGGCCGAAGCGCTGCTGCTTAAGCTGCGCCCGCATATCGCCTATTTCAACTCGTCGAAATTCATCAGTGATCTGTCCAACGGCAACATCTGTGTGGCGGTCGGTTGGTCCGGCGCGATGCTGGAAGCCAAGGCGACCGCCGAGCAAGCCGGCAACGGCGTGAAGATCGCCTACAGCTTGCCCAAGGAAGGCGCGCCGGTGTGGTTCGACACGCTGGTGTTGCTCAAGGACGCGCCGCATCCCCAACAAGGGTTGGCTTTCATCGATTACCTGATGCGCGCCGAGGTCATCGCCCCGGTCAGCAATCACCTCAACTACCCCAATGGCAACCGCAATGCCACGGCGCTGGTGGCTGAGGCGACCCGCAACAACCCTGCGGTCTACCCGTCAGCCGCAGCCCTGGCCACTTTGTTCACTCTGCAACCTTTGCCGCCGGCTACCGAACGGGTACGGACGCGGATCTGGAGCAAGGTCAAGAACGGTCAATAACCCACGCCCCACCTTTCCACCCGCGACTTCTGAAGATGAGAAAACCGATGAAACCACGTGCCCGCGACCTGAACATTCGATTCGGCCAACTGCAACCCGGCCCGCTCAACGCCATTACCGACGTGCCCGGTGTACGGGTCGGCCACAGCAATGTGCGAGGACGCACCGCCAAGGGTCGCGACATCCTCACCGGGGTAACCGTGATTGAACCGCGTGCCGGTTCCACCAGCCAGCAACCGTGTTTCGCCGGGGTCCATGTGCTCAATGGCAATGGCGACGCCACGGGGCTTGAATGGATCCGCGAGGCCGGTTTGCTGACCAGCCCGATCGCCTTCACCAACACCCATAGCCTGGGCGTGGTGCGCGATGCGCTGATCGCCGTGGACCGTGAGCAGCAACCAGACGACGGCAGGCTCTACTGGAACATGCCGGTGGTGCTGGAAACCTATGACGGTTTGCTCAACGACATCAACGGCTTTCACGTGAAACCCGAGCACGTCGCCGAAGCCGTGCGCAGTGCCAAGAGCGGCCCTGTGACAGAAGGCAATGTCGGCGGTGGCAGCGGCATGATCTGCCACGAATTCAAGGGGGGCATCGGCACCGCCTCGCGGCGCTTGAGCGATGCCCAGGGTGGCTGGACGGTGGGTGCCATCGTGCAGGCCAACCACGGCATCCGGCAGGAATTGCGCGTCGATGGCTACCCGGTCGGGCGCTACATGGATCAGGTCGACTCGCCGTTTCTCAAGGCCGCGTTGCCGCATCCGGGCATGGGTTCCATCGTCGTCTGCCTGGCCACCGATGCGCCGTTGCTGCCGCACCAGTGCACTCGGCTGGCGCAGCGTGCCAGCCTCGGCCTTGCCCGCACCGGTGGCGGCAATGAAGACCACAGTGGCGACATCTTCATCGCCTTCGCCACCGGCAACCAGCACGTGCCCCCGGCGGCGTACGAGCGTAAAAAAGCCGCCACCACTGATGGTCTGTGCATGGTCAACAACGACCACATCAGCGAGCTGTTCCTGGCCGCGACCGAAGCCGTGGAAGAGGCCATCATCAATGCCGTACTGGCCGCTGAAACCGCCGAAGGCAATGGTCACGCGGTGCCGGGGCTGGATGCCGAAACGTTGCTGCAAGCACTGCGTCGGGCCGGGTGGCCGGGGGACGCGACTAGTGGTACTTGAGTGAAACACTTGGTCTTTCTAGGATGAACTTACGCAGCCGCTTGTTTGCTCAACAAGCCGTTGCGTAAGCGGTGAGTGCACTGAACCCCTACAAGCTCACCGCTTGCTTCATGCGCATCTTGAGCCTCAATGGCTCTACTTCCTCCCCATCAAAGAGCTTTGAGGCTCTTTTTTTACCTCCAGAATCACCACTTTACCCTGTGGGAGCTGGCTTGCCAGCGATGGCGGTGAGTCAGTCAATCAATGTGTCGGCCGATACTCAGTCATCGCTGGCAAGCCAGCTCCCACTGTGGATCCCGGTGTGATCGGGATTTTTGACCAATAAAGATCCCCTGTAGGAGCAAAGCTTGCTCGCGATGGCGATCTCAAGGACGCCATCGCCGGCAAGCCGTGCTCCTACAGGTGTTGGAGTGCAACTGACAGAGATTGGTCGGCCGTCAGGACGCCATCGCTGGCAAGCCAGCTCCCACAGAGTGCTGTGTCATGCCTGGAGAGCTCGATCAGACCAGACGCAGTCGTGGACCGCTGGTCGGCACTGCGTCGTCGCCCAACCGCTCACGCACGAACGCATGGGCCTTGAACGTCAACTGATCGAGGTGCCGGTCGCGTTGTTTTTCCGCATCGACCATCGCCCGCTTGCCGTGTTTTTGCAGCAAATACGTATGAATCTGCCGCACCTCCAGCGAGCTGTAGATCGGTGCCACATCCAGCAGCGCCATCAAGCCGTCGCTGCCATGGTCACGGGTGTTCATCAGTACCTGGGTCGCGCGCACGCCTATCACCTGAAAACCCATCGCTTCGAAGTACGGCACCTTGGCCACCGCGCAGGTTAGTTCGGCGTGCGGATAACGGCCGACCATTTCCCGCAGCATCCGGCGCGCAATGCCCTGGCGCCGATATTCGGCCTGGACCGCCATGTACGCCACGCCGCAGGCGTCGGGATCATCCTTGACCGGCAAGTACAGCAAGAAGCCGATGACTTGGTCTGGATCGTCAGGATCGGTGGCGACGATCAACTCCACATCAATGCCCTTCGCGCCGTTCAACGCTTCCAGATAAAGGTGCACCTCGTAGCCAATCGCGTACTGATAGACGTTGTACAGCAGGTTGCTCGGCGGTATCGCGACCATGCTGATGTCGGTCAGGTTGTCGACCACCATCTGCAGGATCTGGCTGTTGATGTGCTCGGGGCACGACGTTTTGAAGTGCTTGATCTGGGGCATTGCGGGGGGTGGCTCCGGGGCGGTGTGCAGCGTTCGATGCGGGCGGACATCTTAACCCGTTCCGCGCCATTTCTGGATTCATGAACTAAGCGCATGAGTCTATAGCCGAAAACCGCATAAACCTTTTCCTGAATCCGATGGTCACTCTTGTTGATGTGAACTGCAAAAGTACCGCAGTGCACTGCACTCGCAAATTACGCAAAGGAATAGACCTGATGACGATTTCCCGACGTACATTTCTGATTGTGGGTGCAGTGACGGCGGCGAGCGTGGCACTGCCGCCGTTCATTTCTGCGCAGGCATCCGCCGCCAATGCCGCGCGGCCGGTCAAAGCCTCCGTGAAGTTCTGGGTCAATGACCAACAACGCAACCTCGACCTGGACACCCGTACGACCCTGCTCGATGCCCTGCGGGAAAACCTGCATCTGACCGGCAGCAAAAAAGGCTGCGACCACGGCCAATGTGGCGCCTGCACGGTGATCGCCGATGGCCGGCGGATCAATTCGTGCCTGACATTGGCTGTCATGCACGAAGGCTCGAAGATCACCACCATCGAAGGCCTCGGCACGCCGCAAAAGCTGCACCCCATGCAAGCCGCGTTCATCAAGCACGACGGCTACCAATGCGGATACTGCACGCCGGGGCAGATCTGTTCCGCCGTCGCGGTGCTGGGAGAGATTCGTGACGGCATTCCCAGTCACGCCAGCCCCAGCCTCACCAAACCTCCCCAGCTGATCGCCAGTGAAATTCAGGAACGCATGAGCGGCAACATCTGTCGTTGCGGGGCGTACTCCAACATCATCGAGGCGATCACGGAAGTCGCGGAGGCCAGCGCATGAGACCCTTTACCTACTTGCGCGCCAAATCCCCGGCTCAAGCGGCGTTGCTGGCAGCCCAGGTCAGCAACGCGCGGTTCATCGCCGGTGGCACCAATCTGCTGGATCTGATGAAACTGGACATCGAAACCCCCGCGCATCTGATCGACGTCAACGATGTCGGCCTCGACCGCATCGAAGTCACGGCAGAGGGTGGCTTGCGCATCGGAGCACTGGTGAGGAACACCGATCTCGCCGCCCATCCGCGGGTGCGCGAAGATTACGGCTTGCTTGCCCGCGCCCTGCTCGCCGGCGCCTCGGGGCAACTGCGCAATGTCGCCACCACTGGCGGCAACCTGTTGCAACGCACACGCTGTCCGTACTTCTACGACACGCATCAGGCCTGCAACAAGCGCCAGCCCGGCAGCGGCTGCTCGGCCATCGACGGCTTCAGCCGGCAACTGGGCATCATTGGAGTCAGCAAGGCCTGCATCGCCACCCATCCCAGCGACATGGCCGTGGCCATGCGCGCGCTCGATGCCGAGGTCGAGACGGTGAGACCCGACGGCACTATCCGCGTCATTCCCCTGGCCGATTTGCATCGATTGCCCGGCACCACACCGAACATCGAAACCACGCTGATGGCCAATGAATTGATCACCGCTGTCACCCTGCCAGCGCCGATCGGCGGCACCCACATTTATCACAAGGTAAGGGACCGGTCGTCCTACGCGTTTGCGCTCGTTTCTGTTGGCGCGATCATCCAGAGCAACGGCAGCGGACGCGTCGCCCTGGGTGGCGTGGCGCACAAGCCGTGGCGTGTCGAGAGCGCGGAGTCGGTCATGCCCCAAGGTGCGAAAGCATTCACCGAAAAGCTGCTCGCCGGCGCCACACCCACCCACGAAAACGCCTTCAAGCTGACCCTGGTCGAGCGCACGCTCGCTGCGGTGATGGCCCAAGCGAAGGAGCACGCATGAAATTCGACACGCCCGCCACCAGCAACCCGATCGACCAGATGAAGGTCATCGGCAAAGCCACTACGCGCATCGAAGGCCCACTGAAAACCACCGGCCAGGCACCCTACGCCTATGAGCATCACACCGCCGTGCCGAATCAGGCGTATGGCGTGGTGGTCGGTTCGGCCATCGCCAAGGGCCGTATCGCCTCGATGGACCTCGAGGTTGCCCAAGCAGCGCCGGGGGTGTTGGCCATTGTCACGGCGGCCAACGCCGGCAAGCTCGGCAAAGGCAAATACAACACTGCCAAATTACTCGGCGGGCCTGAAATCGAGCACTACCACCAGGCCGTCGCGTTGGTCGTAGCGCAGACCTTTGAACAGGCCCGGGCTGCCGCTGAACTGGTCAAGGTCAACTATGTACGAGCCAAGGGCGTGTTCGATCTTGCGGCAACCCGCGATTCGGCCAAACAGACCAAGGAAATGCCCGATACCGTGCATGGCGATTTCGAGGGGGCTTTCGCCGCCGCGCCGGTGCAACTGGACGCCACTTACACCACCCCCGATCAGGCCCACGCCATGATGGAACCTTTCGCCTCGATGGCTGCGTGGGACGGCGACAAACTGACCGTATGGACCTCCAATCAGATGATTGACTGGTCCGTGACCGATCTGGCCACCACCCTCGGCATACCGAAAAAAAATGTACGGTTGATCTCGCCGTACATCGGCGGCGGTTTCGGCGGCAAGCTGTTTATCCGCTGCGACGCGGTGTTGGCGGCGCTCGGTGCGCGACTGGCCGGCCGGCCGGTGAAGGTCGCGCTCGCGCGGCCACTGATGTTCAACAATTCCACGCACCGCCCCGCCACCATTCAGCGCATCCGCATTGGCGCCACGGCTGACGGCAAGATCACGGCCATGGCCCACGAAGGCTGGTCCGGTGACCTGCCGGGTGGCAAGGTCGAGCGCGCTTCGCAGCCGAGTCAATTGCTGTATGCCGGGGAAAACCGCCGGGTGTCCATGCGTTTGTCGACCCTCAACCTGCCGGAGGGCAACGCCATGCGCGCACCCGGCGAAGCGCCGGGAATGATGGCGCTGGAAATCGCCATGGACGAAATGGCGGAAAAGCTCAAGATCGACCCGGTCGAGTTTCGCATTTTCAATGATACCCAGGTCGACCCGGTGAACACGCAACGGTCCTTCTCGCAGCGCCGCTTGATCGAATGCCTGCGTACGGGGACCGAGCGTTTCGGCTGGAGCAGTCGTCAGGCGCAGCCGGGCGCGCAACGCGAGGGCCGTTGGTTGATCGGCCAGGGCATGGCCGTCGCCTTTCGCAACAACCTGCTGGTGAAGTCCGGAGCCCGGGTTCGCCTGAATGATCAAGGCATCGTCACCGTCGAAACCGACATGACCGATATCGGCACCGGCAGCTACACGATCATTGCCCAGACCGCGGCAGAAATGATGGGTGTCACCCTCGACAAAGTGCTGGTGCGCCTCGGCGATTCGAGCTTTCCGGTGTCGGCCGGTTCCGGTGGCCAGTTCGGTGGCAACTGTTCGACGTCCGGGGTCTACGCGGCGTGCGTAAAACTTCGCGCAGCCGTTGCGCAACGCCTGGGCATGAAACCGGACGAGGCGACATTCGCCGATGGCGAAGTCAGTACCGGCGATAGACGTGTGCCGCTTCAAGAGGCCGCGCGAGGCGGAGAACTGGTGGCCGAGGATTCGATCGAGTTTGCCGAGCTGAGTAAAATATTCCAGCAGTCGACGTTCGGCGCGCACTTCGTTGAGGTCGCCGTCGACAGTGCCACCGGCGAAACCCGCGTGCGGAGAATGCTCGCGGTCTGTGCTGCCGGGCGCATCCTCAACCCGACTTCGGCACGCAGCCAGGTGATCGGTGCGATGACCATGGGCGTCGGTGCGGCATTGATGGAAGAACTGGCGGTCGACAAGCGCCTGGGCTTTTTCGTCAACCATGACCTGGCCGGATACGAAGTGCCGGTGCACGCCGACATCCCGCATCAGGAAGTGATTTTCCTCGAGGAGGACGATCCGGTTTCATCGCCGATGAAAGCCAAGGGCGTGGGTGAACTGGGCATCTGCGGAGTCAGCGCAGCCATCGCCAATGCGGTGTACAACGCGACGGGGATTCGCGTCCGGGACTACCCGATCACCCTCGACAAGATGCTCGACAAACTGCCGCCGATGATTTGAGCGCTGCATTTTTACAATAACGCAGCGGTCACCTTTCCTGTAGGAGCCGGCTTGCTGGCGATAGCGGCTTGACATTCAACATCTGTGTTGACTGATACACCGCCATCGCCAGCAAGCCGGCTCCTACACTCCCACAGTCAGTTGCAGCGAAGAACATCAGAAGTCGTAAGTCATCTCCACCGACGCCACCCGCTCCTGCCCGTAATAGCAACCGAACGAGTAGTTGCAGTCCGACACGTACTCGCGGTCGAAGATGTTCTGCACGTTCAGGCGAGTTTGCAAACCACGCAGGCTTGGGTCGAGTTTGCCCATGTCATAGCTGACGGTAGCGTCATAGACGACCCAGGACGGTACGTCGAACGAGTTGGCCGCATCCCCCGGCTTGCGTCCGGTGTAGCGCGCGCCGGCGCCAAAGGTCAGGCCATTGAGGGTGGCCTGGGTGAAGTGATAGTCGATCCACATCGACGCTGAAACCGGCGATTGGGCTTCGTTGCGGTGGCCTTCGTTGCCCCAGGTGTCCTTGGTGTAGAACGAGTCCATGTAGCTGACGGCGGCCAGGATATCGACGTTGTCGATGCTGGATTTGACTTCCAGCTCGACACCGCGCGAACGCATCTCTCCGCCCTGGGACATGTACTCCGGATAGTCATCATCGCCGGTCAGCACGTTCTTCTGTTTGATCTCATACACCGAAGCGGTGATCAGGGTCTTCTCGAACGGCTGGTACTTCACACCCACTTCGTATTGCTGACCCTCGGTCGGCTCGAAGGCCTTGCCGCCACGCTCAGGCGCCCCGGTGCCTATTGTCGGCAGGAACGACTCGGAATAGCTGACATAGGGCGCCAGGCCGAAATCAGTGACATAGGTCAGGCCGACACGCCCGGTGAACTTGTTGTCGCGTTTGGATTCACGGGTCGACGCCAGCAAATCCTTGTTGTCGATTTCCGCCCAGTCCTGGCGGCCACCGATGGTCAGGATCCACTGGTCCAGTTTGATCTGGTCCTGCAGATACACACCCGTCTGGCGCAAGGTGTTGTCCCATTGGGTGGTGAGCGTTGGCGTCACGCTGCTGGTGTCGTAGTTGTTCTTGCCATACAGGTTGACCGGCAACACGTTGTTGGCGTTGTAGCCGTCGTACTTGCGGGTGAAATGCCGATAGTCCACCCCCGCCAGCGTAGTGTGCTCCAGGGCACCGGTGTTGAATGTGTATTCGAGGTTGTTATCGACGGTCCAGGCGATGTTGTGCTGGTGCCAGTCGACCTTGGCGCGGTTGGCCCGGGTGTAATCGGTCACGCCGGCATCAGTGACGAAACTGCGCAGGTAAAAGCCCTTGTAGCGGTCGCGCACGTCGGTGTAACGCGCCGTGGAGCGGTATTTCAGGTCTTCGCTGAAGTTGTGGCTGAAGTCATATCCGAAGATGTACTGGTCACGTTTGTAATCGTTGAAGTCAGTGTCACCGGAGAAAAAGTCGCGATTGATTTTCTCGCCGTCAGGGCCGCGGTTGAGCGAACCGATCCGTGGCAGCGACTGATAATCGGGCACGCCGTCATCGCGCTGGACCTGCGCCAGCACCGTCAGGAAGGTGTCCTCGGTCGGCGCCCAGGTCAGGCTCGGCGCCAGCAGCATACGTTCACTGCTGTTGTGCTCGACTTGTTCGCCACCCTTGTTGGCGACACCGATCAGGCGATAAGTGAACTGCTTCTGTTCGTCGATCGGGCCGCTGGTGTCGAAGGCACCGTTGACCCGGTCGTAGCTGCCTGCGCCCAGTTTGACCTGGCTGCGCTGCTCGGTGGTCGGACGCTTGGAGACCATGTTGATCAGCCCGCCGGGCTGGTTCTGCCCATAGAGTACCGACGACGGCCCCTTGAGCACTTCGATGCGCTCCAGGGTATAGGGATCGATTTGCGGCGCGCCGCCGAGGCTGCCGGCGTAAGGGATGTATGCGCCATCGAAGTACAGCGGCGTCGGTGCGAAACCCCGGCTGGTGATTTCATCGGCGATCGAATTGCGGTCGGTGTAACCGCCCGTGTTCACCCCTGGCGTGTAGCGCAAGGCCTGGGTCAGGTTGCGGGCGCCCTGGGCTTCGACCTGGTCGGCGGTGACCACGTTGATGGTCTGCGGGATTTCCAGAATCGGCGTGTCCGTCTTGGTGCCCGTGGCACTGCGGGTCGCGACGAAGCCGTCCACCGGGCCGTAAGCGGACTCCACCACAGCGCCGGAAATGCTGGTGGCCCCCAGTTGCAGCGCTGCGCCATCACCCACCAACGGCAATAGCGAATAGCTGCCGTTGTCGTGACGCACAGCCTGCAATTTGCTCCCGGCGAGCAACTGACGCAGCCCCGCCTCCACCGAATAACGCCCTTGCAGCCCCGCGGTGCTCTGACCATTGGCAGAGGCCGGCTCGAACGACACGGTCACCCCGGCGGTGCCGGCAAACTGGGTCAATGCCGCGCCCAGCGGACCTGGCGGGATATCGAATTCGGCTTCAGTGCTGGTTTGCGCCCACGCTGGTTGTGCCACGATCGCCATGCCCAACGGGACGACCAGCGCCATACCGAGCAATGCGGCATGCACGGCGCGACTCAAGGGTCTGACAGTTGGCTCAATTGCAGAAATGCTCAATGGGGAATTGCGAGGGGTCATGCAGTTTCCTTTCGCCCGTGTGGCAGTCAATGGCAGCGTCTAAATGCGCCTCTAACTACCAAGTCGAACGAGAATCAAAATCAATAACCCCTCCGGCAAGTTTTTTTCGGTTAATCACTCAGACCGGCTCCACACTGGCCCAGTAACGGCTGTACCGGCGAATGCGCACGGGCAAGGTCGACGTCAGGTTGTCCAGAATGGTATCGGTACTGGTCAGATGAAAAGCGCCAGAGATACGCAGTGCCGCCACCGCCGGATCACATCCCAAGTGGCCCGGACGATAGCGCTGCAGTTCGCGGACGAAGTCTTCCAGGCGCCAGTCATTGACGACCAGCATGTCGCGGGTCCAGGCATCGGATTGCGCGCTAGCTCGCTGCACGGCGTCGACGGCATCGCGGCGAAAGCTCACCTGCTGACCGGCGTCGACGCGTACCGCCGGGCCGGACAAAACCGCGCTGCGCACTTCGACCGCATGTTCCTGCACACTGACCAGTGTTTGCTCTGTGTCATGCCGCACGACAAAACGGGTGCCCAGTGCGCGGATGCTGCCTTCGGCGGTATGAACCACAAAAGGCCGCGCCGATGCGTCACGCGCTGTCTCGATCTGGATTTCGCCTTGCAGCAAACGGACTTCACGCAAGTGGGCGCTGTAGCGGATGTCCACGGCCGTCGCCGTGTTGAGTTGCAGCTGGCTGCCATCGTCCAGTCGCACCCGACGACGTTCACCGGTACCGGTGCGCTGGTCGGCCATCAAGGTTGGCAGCGGCGTGGTATTCCAGGCCAGTGTCCCGGCGGCGCCCGCCATCAACAGAATCGACAACACCTTGAGCACGTCCCGGCGTTTGGCCCGGGCGCTGGCCAGGGTCGGGCGAGCGACGGCGGGAGATAGCTGCCCAAGCTTGTCCTGCAAACGTGCGAGGCGCTCCCACGCCTGCACATGACGAGGATCACGCTCGAGCCAGCGCCGATGCGCTTCGCGCAAGCCATCGTCCGGCCCCTCGCCGCGCAAGTCGACATACCAGCGCGCAGCGGCTTCGAGGGTGGCGAAATCCAGCGGTTGTGCACGGGCCACGGTTCAGTCCTCGATCAGCAACAGGCAATGCGTCAGGGCGCGGACTGCGTGTTTCTTCACCGTGGTCACCGAGACATTAAGACGTCGACCGATCTCGACATAGCTCAGGCCATCGAGCTGGGCCAGCAGGAAAATCTCTCGAGTGCGCTCACCCAGACCGTCGAGCAAACGGTCGATTTCCATCAGGGTTTCGATGATCAGCGAACGGGTTTCCGGGGAAACCGCCACCGGCTCCGGGATGTTGGCCAGGGTTTCAAGATATGCCTGCTCCAGCGCCCGGCGACGGAACATGTCGATCATCAGACTACGGGCGATGGTGCTCAGGTAGGCGCGCGGCTCGCGTAGCTCCTGGGTCTTGCGTTGGGTGAGCACACGAATGAAGGTGTCCTGGGCCAGATCTGCCGCGCTGTGGTTGCAGCCGAGCCGCTTGCGCAACCAGCCACACAACCAACTGTGGTGATCCTCATAAAGCGTATGCACGGCGTGTTGCAGCGAGTGGTCGGCGGAGGACATGAAAAAGGCCCGATACAGATTTATTTGATAATGACTCTCATTTTCTTCCAGGCCGACACGCTTTGGCAAGACCTCCCACGTTTGGTGAAACTCACCCCACTTCAGCGCTCGGGGGCAACTATCCGGAAACGAATGTAAATGTCATTGGAAACAACGCTGTCTGCCCATTCACCCGCACCGATCTTGAAGTCACTGCGTTTGAGCGTTAACTCGCCATCAAAAATGCCAACGGCACTTCCCGCTTTCAGCAGCACCGGCACTTCCACCTCCCGAGTGAGCCCCCGGAGAGTAAGTCTGCCGGTGATCAAATAACGGTTGCTGCCGAGGTCTTTGACCCGAGTCGACTCAAAGATTGCCTTCGGATAAGTCGCCGTGTCGAACCAGGCAGGCTTTGGAAGTTCAGTCCTGGCATCACTGTCATCCACTTCAATACTGTCGAGGTCAATGGTCAACTTCGCATGTGCATCCTGGGGATGAGTTGTATCGAAATCGAGGACCCCAACGAACTTGCTGAAGGTGCCATACACCCGTGACCCCATTTGGTTGTAAGTGAAACTGAGGGTACTGGCCGTGGGATTCACGTCGGTGTATTCGACTGCATAGGCGCAAGGAAACGCACCGAACAAAAGCACGGAGGCCAATGCAATAAAACGTGATGCTCGAGAGTTCATGGGACTCTCCGGTGTGCGGGTAAGCTGACAGTAGGTGGACTAAAGCAAAGAACCACCGTTTATGCCACCGCAAAAAACGGGCTGCCTCATGGGCAGCCCGTTTCAGTGTGCCAGTTAAACGTTTACCACTGATAAGTCGCGCTCGCCTGCACTGTGCGTTGTGCCCCATACCAGCACCAGGAGTAGGAATAGCAGGACGCCACATACTCTTTGTTGGCAAGGTTACTGGCGTTCAAGGCCAGGCGCAGATTGTCCTTGAGGCTGTTGAGGTGCGGGATGTCGTAGTGCAACGAAGCATCGAACAGCGTGTAGCCCGGCACCTTCAAGGTGTTGGCCGTGTCACCCCAGGATGAACCGACGTAACGGGCACCGGCGCCGACGCCGAAACCTTTGGCGACGCCATCGTGGAAGGTGTAATCAGCCCAGGCCGAAGCCGTGTGACGCGGTACGCCATAGGTCGTGGTGCCTTTGGCGGGCACGGCCGGGCCGACGGCGATGTCGGTCAACGGTGCGTAGCTGACGGTACTGTTGGACTGGGTAATCCGGTTATCCAGATAGGCGTAGGCGGCCGTGATGTCCAGGTTGTCGTTGAGGCTGGCCTTGCCTTCGAGTTCGAAACCACGGGAGCGCACTTCACCGGTCTGTTCCTGACAGCGACCGGTTCCGCAGATGTGGGTCGGGTCCGGGTCAAGTGTCGGCACGTTGCTCTGGCGCAGGTCGAAGACCGAAGCGGTGATGAAACTGTTGCTGCCCGGCGGCTGGTACTTGATGCCCACTTCGTACTGCTTGCCTTCGGTGGGTTCGAACACCGAACCGCCGTAGCCGGTGCCTGATTGCGGCTCGAACGATTCCGAGTAGCTGGCATATGGCGAGATGCCGTTGTCGAACAGGTACACCACGCCCAGGCGACCGGTGAAGGCTTCGCTCTGCAGCGATGTCTTGGTCTTGCCGTTGGTACGCAGGTTGGTGGTGCTGTTGTTATTGTCGGCCCAGTCGTAGCGACCGCCCAACAGCAACACCCATTTTTCCCACTTCAATTGCTCTTGCAGGTACAGGCCTTTTTGCTCGTTGCGTTGCGTGGCGTCAGAGGTGAACGCCGGTGTGGTGACTGGCGCACCGTACACCGGGTCAAAAATATCCAGGGTCGGCCCGGTGCCGAAACCGGACTTGGTGTGGGTGCTGGTGTTCTGGTAATCGGCGCCGAACAGCACCGTGTGCTGCACCGCGCCGGTGTCGAATCTGGCCTGCAACTGGTTGTCCACGGTCCAGGAATCAAGGTTCACATCTGTAGCAATGGTCGAGCGATTGGACGTGCGGTAATCGGCCCGCAGATTGCTGTTGTAGATGCTGCGGTAATCGCCTTCGCTTTGCAGGTAACGCAGATTCTGGCGCACGGTCCAGATGTCGTTGATGTGGTGTTCGAACAGGTAGCCAAGAGAGAAATACTCCCGGTCACTCTTCTCGAAATCCTCTTCACCGTCGTAGAAATCGACGTCGATGCTGCGCCCCAACGGGCTGTGCAACACCGAGCCCCAGGCCGGCACCGAGCCGTACGAGGCGGCTTTCGGATCTTTCTGGAAGTGCCCGAGCAACGTCAGCGAAGTGTCATCGCTTGGACGCCAGGTGAAAGCCGACGACAGCGCCTGACGCTGGGTCTCAGTGTGTTCGAGCTGGCCGTCGGCCTCGTCGTACAGGCCGGCAACGCGATAGGAGTAAACGCCCTGATCATCCAGCGGGCCGGTGGTGTCGAAGGTCGTACGTTTTTTGTTGAAGGTGCCGTACTCGATGCCGATCTCGTGGAACGGCGTATCCAGCGGACGCTTGCTCACCATGTTGAGCACGCCGCTGGGGCTGGCCTGCCCATAGAGCACCGAAGAAGGACCGCGCAGCACCTCTACCCGCTCCAGATCGAAGGCATCCTTTTGCGGTGAAGCATCCCGGCTACCGGGCATGCGCAAGCCGTCCAGATAAGTGGCCGGGGAGAAGCCACGAATGGTCATCTGATCCAGACGCGAAGCCGTGGAGCCGCGGGTTTCCGGCACCACCGCAGCGGTGTAGCGCAAAATCTGATTGAGGCTCTCGGCGCCTTGCGCGCGCATTTGATCCTTGGTCACCACGGAAATCGATTGCGGTGTCTCGATCAACGCCGTGTCGGTTTTGGTCCCTGACAGCGCGCGGGTTGCGACGTAGCCTGCCACCGGGCCGGTAGGGCTTTCACTTTGCCAGGCACCGTTGATATCGGTGGCGCCCAACATCAGCGTACCGGCCACTGGCTCGGGGGTCGGCTCGATGCGATAACGCGTGGCCGACAACGCGATGGCGCTCAGGCCGCTGCCCTGCAGCAATCGGCTAAGCGCCTGCGGCGCACTGAATTGACCGCTCAGGCCAGCGCTGGTTTTACCGCGCGTCAACGCCGGGTCGAACGCCAGCGTCAGGTCGGCTTGCTCGGCGAAACTGTTCAGCGCCTGGCCCAAATCCCCGGCCGGGATGGCGAAACTGCGCACTGCGCTGGTTGCGGTTTCGGGCGATGTTGGTTCAGCGGCGTGCAGGGGCACCGCGACAACAGCCATCGCGACCGACAGCGCCAAGGGATGCAAGGGACGAGCAAAGCGTGACATGGAAAGTCCTGTGAAATGGGGAGCGTTACTATCCATGACGGCCATGTCGAGAAAACGGACAACGAATACGAGTGATTTGCATTAAAAATGTAAGAGCGAGCCTGCTCGCGATGAGAGCCGTGTCAGCCAAAAGGATGATTGCTGACACTCCACAATCGCGAGCAGGCTCGCTCCTGCATTGATTTTGGCGAACTACAGCGGCTTGACCACCACTAACAGATCCGTGAAGTACTCCACCTTGATCGGCAGGTTGTCCGCCAATGTCGCCAGTGCCGCGTCGGTATCGTCGAGGCGGAACACCCCGGAAACGCGCATGCCCTGCAACGCTTGCGTATCGAAACGCACCAGTCCGCGACGGTAGCCGGCGAGGGCCTGAAGCACCTCGCTCACCGGCCGATCGTCGACCTTGAGCAAACCGCGAGTCCAGGCATCCGGCTCAGCGTTGCCAATGGCTTGTGGTGCTTGCGCCTGCCCGTCCTTGAGCCGCGTCTGCTGCCCCGCCATGACCTTGATCGCCTCGGCACCATTGGCTTTGGCTGCGACCACCGACTCCAGAACCGTGACCACGGTGGCGCCATCGTCCGTGCGACGAACCAGGTAACGCGTACCCAGCGCGGTCGCCGTGCCTTGTTCGGTGCGCACCACGAACGGCCGCTTGGCGTCCTTGGCCACCTCCACCCACATCTCCCCGGTGAGCAACTCGACCACCCGTTGCTGGCCGTCGAATTTCACGTCCAGCGCCGAATGGCTGTTGAGTTGCACCCGGCTGCCGTCGGCCAACGCCACCTCCCGCCGTTCACCTACGTCGGTGCGCTGGTCGGCAAACCACAGGGGCCAGTTCTCCAGGCTGAACCACCCACAGAACAGCACGCTCAACAGACCGAACACCTGAGCGCCACGGGTTGTGGCTTTCGGACGCGGTTGCGCAAAGGCCTGCTTGAGTGCAACCCGCGCCGGTGCCGCCGGCAACTCATCCAGGCTCGACCACAATGCCCGCATGCGTGTGTGCGCCAGTTCGTGGCGCGGGTCGGCCTTGCACCAGGCATCGAACGCCTCGCAGTCGCGATCAGTGACCGCTTCGTCGTGCAGCAACGCAAGCCAGTGCGCGGCCTCGGCGATCATTTTCTCGGTAGGTTTATCGAGGCTCGTCACGCGGGCGAATCCTCGGTGTACAAGGCGTTGTAGCAATGCACCAACACACTCGCGACGTAATTTTTCACGGTACTGGCCGACACCTTCAGTTCGATGGCGATTTCGCTGTAGGTCAGGCCGTCCAGGCGGCTAAGCAGAAAAGCTTCGCGGGTCTTGGTCGGCAACCCGGCGAGCATGGCGGAAATTTTTTCCAGCGCATCAAGCGCCGCGTGCACCGCCGCCGGATCGGGCATGCCGGCGTCTTGTGCCTGCAACGCCAACGCCTCAAGGTACGCCTGCTCGATCCGTCGGCGCCGCGCGCCATCGATCAGCAAGCGCCCCGCCATCGTCGCCAGAAAGGCCCGGGGTTCCTTGATGGACTGCGGTTCGGCAAGGGTCAGCACCCGAATGAAGGCATCGTGCGCGAGGTCCGCCGCCCGTTGCGAGCAGCCCAGTTTTTTCCGCAGCCAGCCATGCAACCATGAATGATGATTGCTGTAGAGCTCAGTGAAAGTCTGCTGACGACGCGCAAGATCGTCGCCGGCCACGGAAAAATCGCGCATACGAAAAAATTTCTCAAATAAGAAAGATTACCAATAGCGCGAACGATGACAGCAAATCTTCACCAGAGCAAGCGACGTGGTGATCAACCTTTGGCGTCAGGCGAGTCGGCCTCCTGCACCCACGCCCGTTGCAACAACTCGATGACCTCCGCGTCCGACGTCTGGGAAAAATCCACGTACCAGTGCCCAATCGATGTGAACCAGTCCGGAAACAATGGGCACACCAGTTCATCCACTTCCCTGCGCAGCGCCTCGGCCGTTTCAACCGGCGCCACCGGAACGGCCACCACAATGCGCGACGGCGCCTGCAATCGAACCGCCTGCACCGCCGCCCGCATCGAAGCGCCGGTCGCCAGGCCGTCGTCGATCAGGATCACCACCTGGTCCTTGAGTTGCACCGGCGCACGCGATCCCCGATAGACCTGTTCTCGACGCCTTAGCTCGCGGCTCTCGCGGTCGACCACGGCCTGGAAAGCAGCCCTGTCGATGGGATGAAAGTGCAGTGCTTCTTCATTGCGAATCTGAATGCCGCCACTGGCAATCGCGCCCATGGCGTACTCCGGACGGGACGGCACGCCGAGTTTGCGCACCAGCATCAAGTCGAGGCGAACACCCAGTGCCCTGGCCACTTCATAGGCCACCGGCACACCGCCACGGGGCAAGGCGAGAATGATGACATCAGGCCGATGGGCGTAATGCAGCAACGGCTCCACCAACCGCCGCCCTGCGGCTGCTCGATCCTGCAGGATGGAATGGGACAAGGGGTTCATTGGAAAACCTCCCCAGGCGATCGCGCCTGCCGGTGACTTCCCCCACCCCTGATTGTCGGTGCGATGGTGGCCGTCATCAAGACCTCCCTGCGTACCGCCGATCCCCTGCAGGCGAGCCTCCTCACGATGGGGCCAGCCCAGTCAACCGTGACGCTTGAGGGTTATTTCCCTACATGCCTGGCAAGAAAATCCCCGACCAACCGCGCAATTTCCCCGGGTTTTTCATCCAGTGCAAAATGACCGGCCTCCAGCACATGAATGTCCGCGGCCGGGAGATCCCGTCGATAAGCCTCGGTTTCGGCAACGTCAAAAGACGGATCGAACTTGCCCCACACTACCAGCGTCGGTGGTTGGTGCTCGCGTAGCCAGGCTTGCCACTTCGGATAGCTGGCCACATTGTTGCGGTAGTCATAGAACAGATCACTTTGGATATCCGCTTGTCCTGGCTGATTCAGGAAGTTGTATTCGTCGGTCCACAAATCCGGGTTGAAAACTTCTATCGCAGGATTGGCACCGACGTGCCGCTGCCGAGTGGTCGCCAACGAGAAAAAGCTCGCTCGCAACCCCGCCTCGTTCGGGGCTCGATTGGCCCAGAACTCACGCCGTTTCTGCCACAGCGGCCCGAGCCCATCCTCGTGCGCAACCGCATTCTGGATAATCAGTGCCTGCAGGCGTTCGGGATGGGCGAGCATCATTCGGAATCCAACCGGGCCGCCGTAGTCCTGCACATACAGCGCATATTTGTTCAGGCCCAGTGCTTCGGTGAAATGCTCCATAACACTGGCCAGATGATCGAAGGTATAAACAAACAACTTCGCATCCGGGGCATCGCTGTGACCAAACCCAGGATAGTCCGGCGCCACCAGGTGGTAGTGCTGCGCCAACCGTGACAGCAGCGGGTCATACATACGCGAAGAACTGGGAAAGCCGTGCAGCAGCAACAAAGTTGGCGCATCCGGCCGCCCGGCTTCACGATAGAAAATCGACAGGTCATCAACCTTGATACTGCGGTAGGCAACCGTCATATGCTCCACCGAAGGGCTGGCCGGTTCGGCAGCGTGGGCGACATTGGAAAGCGACAGGCCCATGGCACAACCGAGGGCCAGGGCAGGCAGCCATTTATTCATGGGAAAACTCCGATTCAAGGTGCAAAAGTGACCTGGGTAAACAGTGCCACCTCGATGTATCCACCCCGTACCGGATTTGTAATGACCTGTATTTTCACCGCCGATCTTACATAGCGATACACAAGCCCTGCCGCCCTGCTACACCAACCGCTCAATCTTCTGATGCTGCCACACCAATTTGTAGTACAGCGTTTGCAACGCCAGCATCCCCAGATACGCCACCGGAAACGCCATCCAAACCCCTGGCAAGCCGAACCGCGCGTCCAGCAAATACGCCACCGGCAGTTGCACGCCCAACACGCACACAATCGAAATCGCCACCGGCACCATTACCGTGCCGCTGGCGCGCATGATGCCGCCGATGATCGCCTGGAAGCCGAACACCAACAGGCTCCAGAGCATGATGTGCAACAGGTGTTCAGCCATATTCAGCGTCGTTTCTTCGGTGAGGAACGACGCCAGCAACCAACTCGACAACACGTACCCGAGCACGATCAAGCCACCCGTCAGGCATACATTGATCATCAATCCGGTCTTCAGAATTGGCCCGATGCGTTCGATGCGCCCTGCCCCGATCGCCTGCGCGCCAAGGATCGACGCCGTGATCGCAATCGACAGCGCCGGGAACTGCACGTAATTGACGATCTGCGTCACCGCGCCATAAGCCGCCGTCGCCTGGGAACCGTGCTGGTTCACCAGCGCCAGGATCACCAGCTCCGACAGCGACAACACCACCATCTGCAACCCGGTGGGCAAACCGATGCGCAACACCTTGCCGAGAATCCCCCAATCGAGCTTCATCGACGCAAAAAACTCGCGGTCCGGCGCCAACGGATGGCCCCGACGAATCAAGCGCCACGCCAGCCACCCCATCGCCGCCAGGTTACCCGCCAACCCGGCAAACGCCGCACTTTGAATCCCCAGCGGCGGCAACCCAAGCCAACCGCGAATCAACGCCGGCGTCAGCGCCAGGCCAATAACGGTCGACACCACCAGCGCCAACAACGGCGACATCGTATCGCTCACCCCGCGCAACAACTGCGTGAACAACACAAACACCAGCAGCGTCGGCATGAACCACAACATCACATGGGCATACGCCACCGCATCGTCCAGCACGTCCGCCGGCGTCCCCAACCCCACCAGCGAAGACCGCGCAAACACACTCCCGACCACCGCCGCCACCAAGCCGATCAACACCCCCAACATCAACGTCGCCCCGGCGATGGCCTTGACCAGATGCACCTCACGCGCGCCCCACGCCTGCCCGATCAAAACCCCTGCACCCGCGCCCAAACCAATGACCAGGGCAATAAAGAAGAACACGATGGGAAACATCCCCGACACCGCCGCCAGCGCCTGCGTGCCGAGCATCTGGCCGATGTAGATGCTGTTGACGGTGCCGGACATGGATTGCAGGAAATTCGACAGCACCATGGGCGCGAGGAAAAGCAGGTAGGTTTTCCAGAGGGGATGTTGGGCGGCAGTGGCAGTTTGCATGGGGTGGAGGTCCATCTCGACGGCGTGAGGGCTGATGAAGGATAGCTTCGGTGAGTTATGAGCGAGGGGCAACGTACATTTTGGGGGACGTGTTTAGTTTTGTAGGGAAGTGATGTGAAAGATCCGAGAATGCGGCGACTCTGGTCCTACATGAAGTTCGGAATGCCTCACCTACCCTACCGATCTCGTGAGGCTTATAGTCGGTGCCGTCGCCCCAAATGGCGATTCGGGTTTGGCGACCTGATAACAGAAAATGCGAAGGCTATCGGCTTCATTGCAGGTATCATCGCACCCGCAAAGCCGCTGTAATGGCGGCTGTGCGCGGGAGACCTCAGGGTCTGCCGGTTTTTCTGTTTCCGGTTCGCCAACCTGCGCACAGCTGCCACCCATTCGTTTGGCGACGATAAGTGACGGCCTTCAGCCAAATCAAACAGAGAACATTGAAAATGAATCGATACATGCCCCTTACCGGACTCGACCTGATTCCGGCCTCCCTGCTCATTGATACCGAAGCCCCGCTCGACGTCCTGCAAGCCATGGCGGATTACCGCATTCGCACAGTCACTCAGGTATTGGAGAACATCGCCTTTCGCGCCGAGATTGGTTGCGACACGGTGGTGTTGTCGGACTTTTCCAAACTGCTGGCCATTCCGTTGCGCGATGGTTGTGATTTGATGGATGTGGTTGGGCGACGATTGCGGGCGCAAGCGGCGAAATGAATGAAATCGGGCGCTCTCAGCGCCCGACTTTTCGCAGGATCAAAATAGGGTTATTCGTCAGCTCACTCCAACAACGCAACCAATCGCGGTTCAATCGACCCCTTTTCCACCTCAAGCAACGCCAACGTCACCGGCAACCTGAACCGCCGCGGCCCCGCGCTGCCTGGATTGAGGTACAGCCGTTCATTGCGCCATTCGATGAGTGGTTTATGAGAATGCCCGGTAATCACCAGCCTCGTGCCTTCATCAAGCAAGGCCGGTACATCGGCAATGTCGTGGACCAGCAAGGTCTGCCAGCCCTCGACGTCGAAACCCAGGTGATCAACGAGTTGCTCCGCCCACGGTGCGCCCAAGTCATTGTTCCCGCGCACCACATGCAACGGCGCAATGGCTGCCAGTTGCTCAAGAATTTCCGGCTTGCCGATGTCGCCCGCGTGAATGATCAACCCACTGCCCTGCAAAGCCATCAGAGCTTCTGGACGGAGCAGGCCGTGGGTATCGGAAATAACGCCAACTTTCATGCAAGGCTCCAAGTCAGGCTCAAGGATGATCTTCAACAGAAACGGCCAGGAGCTGCCGCTCGAGTAATTTTAAAAGTCCATCCGATAGTTCTTCATAATTTCTGATTCTGGCGGATCAACCGAGTGCCCATGTGCGACTGGTTGAAGAACGCCGCCTCATAGCAGCCAATCACTGAAGAAGGTACCCTCGCACCCAAGCCCCCAAGATACTCATAATCACACGATGAAACGTATCTTCAACCACCTGCGTGACTGGCATCGTTTTGATCCTCCGGGATGGGCAGAAAGCGGCCAAGAGGAAACCTTCGAAAGAGTCTAGAAAATTAGAGGTGATTCGCGGCAATACCGCATTCCTGACAGGAATGCCCCCATAAAAAACACGCATTTTATTTAAAGCGTCGGATGTTTTAGCGTGTTCCATTCTGCATATGGAGATGTCGCTATGAATGACCCGAGACTGCGCCTTTACGTTGATTCTCAATTCACCAGTCCCTACGCGCTGTCATGCTTTGTGGCACTTAGAGAAAAGGGAATTGAGTTCGAAATGAGTACCTTGAACCTGGCAACACTGGAGAACCAGACCAGTGATTATGCCCGTCTTTCGTTGACTCAGAGAGTGCCCACCCTCGTGCATGGTGATTTTGCATTGTCGGAATCATCGGCAATCACTGAGTACCTGGAAGATGTGTTCCCCCAAACATCTGTTTACCCACAGCCCCCGCAACAGCGTGCCGCGGCGAGACAAATTCAAGCGTGGCTACGCAGTGATTTGCTACCCATCCGCCAGGAGCGCTCAACGCTGGTTATATTCTATGGCCAAAAATACGGACCTTTGTCCGCATCGGCTGAATCTGCCAAGCAAAAGTTGCTTGATGTCGCTCAATCGCTGCTTACCGATAGCCCGAACTACATCTTTGGCGAATGGTCGATCGCCGATGTTGATCTCGCATTGATGCTGAACCGATTGATTCTTAATGGGGACACCGTACCGGCTCAACTGGAGGATTACGCCCAGCGCCAATGGCAGCGCCCGACAGTGCAAGAGTGGATCAAGCTGCAACGACCTCCAATGTAGCCGCACCCAAATTGCTGATAATGGCCGAATTCTGCCGCTGCTGAGCGGCAGTTATGGGGCGAAAGCAGCCTCTTGAAACCGAGCGCGACGTACAAGTCACGCCCGGACACGTCAGGTCCCCTTCGCGATTAAGCGCCTATTAGCACACCAGAGTCGCCTGCCCGCCAGACGTTGTCGACCGTCACCCGCTGGATGCCCTATCCCGCGCCGAGCCTGACCAACTCAACGGCGTAGCGGTATTCATGAGGCAATGGCGTGCCGGGTCGTTCTTCAGCACAGGCTGCGCCTTCATAACCGCATCCAGGTGTGCCCTGTCACCCTCGAAGGTCACTCGGGGATTGCTGACAGAATGAGTGGTATCGACGTGCCCAAGGCACCGAACAACGCCGCAACGATGGAGATTTAGCCAGGCAAGTCAGTACCCCACACCACGAACACCGCCCGAAGCACGGATGGATTCGCCCGTCACCCAACGCGAATCTTCAGATGCCAGAAACACGGCCAATGGTGCGATGTCCTCAGGTTCCCCAAAGCGTCCCAACGGTGTTCCAGCCAACAGCTTTTCTCCGAACTCTCCTGCAAAGTTGCCATCGGTAGCCGGGGTGTTCGTATGGCCTGGCAGAATCGAGTTGACCCTGATACCGCGTGCGCCCAACTCCCTGGCCAGTGCGAAGGTCAAGGTATCGATTGCACCTTTAGTAGCCGAGTAGACGCTCGATGCCAGATAGGGGTCGGTACTGAGGATCGAGCTGATATTGATGATGCTACCGTTCGACCCCAGCAGTTTGACGGCCTCACGCACTGCCAGCAGATAGCCCAGCACATTCAGGTTGAATTGCTTATGGAAGGCATCTTCGGTCAGGTCATCGATCATCTCGAACACAGCCACACCGGCATTGTTGACCAGGATATCCAGAGTGCCGTAGTTCTCACGGACCGTTTCAAACAGGCGCACCACATCGGTCGCCTGACTCATGTCTGCCTGCACGGCTAGCGCTGCTCCGCCATTAGCCTCAATCCCGGCAACCACAGCATCGGCATCCGCCTGGCTGGTGGCGTAATTGATGATGACCGTTGCGCCCTGCGCCGCCAAAGCCTTGGCAATCCCGGCGCCGATGCCCTTGGATGCGCCGGTGACAACCGCTATTTTTCCTTCGAGTTTCATGACTTGCCCTTTTGAAGTTACGTGACAGGTGGCTGCGTCGCGCTTGGGTCATGAAAGACTGCAAGGCAACGCGCCGCTTGCCATCAGTATTCAGGCAGCGAGGACGCCGACGTTTGCCGGTTAATCGCACATGCTTGCCTATTCTTCTCACTGGGCTTGCCATGGCCCGGGATATGGCTCACGGTGGACAGCATGGAACAATCAATGGCAGAACTGCGCTGCATCGTGATGCGTGCGCAAGACAAGTGGACCGAGACCGGGTTACCCCGCGTGGCGATGGTGCGTGCCGAGGCCTGTGCGAGTCAGGTCTATCAACCGATGCTGCACCTGGTTCTGCAGGGCACTAAGACCTTGTCGATTGGGGAAAAAGTTTCCAGGTATTCTGCAGGCCGGTATTTTCTGGTGCCTTTGGACGTGCCCGCCACAGGACAGGTTCACGCAGACACAGTTGAGCAGCCCTATCTGGCGGTCAGCCTGACGCTGGATCCGGATGTGATCGCCACGCTTTTGATGGACGAAGGCAAAACGCCAAGGCCATTGCAGGATGCCTGTTTTGAAGGCGTTCTCGCGCCTGCGCAAATGATCGATGCGTGGCTGCGCATGATGCGGCTCATGGATCACCCTCACGAAGCGGCGATCCTGGCGCCGATGATCGAACGGGAGATTCTGTTCCGCGCCTTGCAGGGACCGTTGGGTGGCATTCTGCGTGACGTCGCGCGGCCGGATGGGCGGTTGACGCAGATCCGCCGCGTCACCCAGTGGATTCGAGACCACTACACCGAGCCGTTTCGGGTAGAGCCGCTGGCACGCATGGCGGACATGAGCGTTGCCGCCTTCTACCGGCACTTCAAATCAGTAACGGCCATGACACCGATCCAGTATCAGAAACGCCTGCGCTTGCTCCGGGCGCGGTGGTTGCTGCTGTTCGACACGCTGGACGCGACATCAATCGCCTATGCCGTTGGATATGAAAGCGCTTCGCAATTCAACCGTGAATATGCAAGATTGTTTGGCCTGCCTCCTGCGCGGGATGCGGCGAGATTCAAGTCTCCCCTCCCCGCCGCAGGCTGATGGCACTCGGGTGAGTCGCCTCAAAAATCCGAGATCGACGTCCCTTCGATACTCTCGGCAAACCCGCTACCAAAGACGTTGGCGGGGGTAGCGAATCCCGACAGACGTTCACCTTCCAATACCCGCCGCGCCGCTTCCACTGCGGCCAGTGGCGTGTAGGAATAGCCGTTCACGGTTTCGATTACAGAGCGGGCGATTACGCCGTCAACGCCAATGACCTCAACCACTGCTCGGGCGCGATACGCCTCCCTTTCCTCGGGCGTCGGGCCATCGGGCAGTTGCGACAGATCGCCTTCTGGAAACGCGTCGCCTGAAATGTGCACGAACATCGCGATGTTCGGGACGCCTGTCGAGTGCCAACCTGTCACCAGATCACCAAACGACAGAGGCGCACACAGGACCGGGCCATCACCGAAATCGAAGTGACGCGGCGTTGCATCAGGTGTCGCGACCAGTTCTCCGTCGACCCTCGCCATTATCCCCGCCCCCATGATTTCGCTGACGCTCAGGGCCGAGCCACGGGACATCGAACCTGGGACCTGAAGCGCGATGCTCAGCGCAAAGGGCTGTTCGACACGCCTGGCGACATGCACCGCCAGTGAGTCGGTCGGTACGACGTCCCACCCCACACCCGGCAAGAGCATGACGTGATGCGAAACGGCATCTGCGCCCAGACGCTCGGCCAGCCGATAGACGTTGATCTCCGCCGTGATGTCCAGATAGTCGACCCCGGCCTTGATGCAGGCGCGCATCAACGCCTCTGCGGTGTGCGCAAAGGGTCCGGCGAAATTGAGCAGGACAGAGATACCAGACAGCGAGCCCGCCGCGTCCGCGTCGGCATCGAACACCCGAAACGGCACATCCAGTTGCGTTGCGAGGGCCGCCAGACGCAGGTGATTACGCCCGGCAATTTCGAAGCGCAGGTCCAGCGCCTTCGCCCGTTCAGCGGCCATGCGACCGGTATAGCCGGTGGCGCCGTATATCAGCAGTGTGCTCATTGGACGTGCTGCCATTTTTTATAAACGAATTCGAGGCTGTATCCGTCCGGGTCCAGCACGTTGGCGGCGTAGTAATCCGGGTCGTAGTGCAGACGTGCGCCTGGCGCGCCGTTGTCGACAGCGCCCTCTTTCATGGCTGCGGCGTAGGCGGCGTCCACCGCAGCCTTACTTTTGGCGACGAACCCCACATGGGCGGCACGGCCTTCAACGATCCCTTCGCGTAGCCAGAAAAACACCCGGCCATTTGCGCCGAAGCCTTTGAGGTCGGGATGCCCCGGCGGGCCATCCTTGCCGTCGTAGTCCAGTCGCGCAGTGATGTCCAACGGGGTCAACGCCACTTCGTAGAAACGGATGGAACGGGTGATGTCGCTTACCGACAAAAAGACATGATCCAGCATGGAGTAATCCTCAGATGTTGTAGCCGCCAGCGACCTCGATGGTCTGGGCATTGATCCAGCCGCCGTCCTGCGACAGCAACGTGGCAATCACTCGCGCAACGTCCTCCGCTTCGCCTACTCTGCCCAGCGCAGTCTGCGCCGCCAGCAAAGCCTCGAATTCTTTGTTCAGGCCGCCGCCAAGTTCGGTACGGATCGCGCCGGGTGACACGGCGTTGGCCCGAATCCGTCGTTCGCCAAACTCCTTGGCCATGTAACGCGTGAGCACTTCGAGCCCGCCCTTGAACGCTGCGTAAGGCGCGACACCCGCCGTGGCGACGCGAGTGGTCGCGCTGGTAAGGTTGACGATACTCGCACCGTCCGCCAGCAACGGCAGCAATGTCTGTGTGAGGAAGAACGGGCCTTTGAGATGAACGTTGAACAAGCCATCAAACTGCGCTTCGCTGACGGTGGCCAAAGGGTTGAACAGACCATATCCGGCATTGTTGACCAAGCCACTGAGGGTGGTGAGGCCCCAGGTCTCGCGCAAGGCAAGTGTCACTGACTCGCGAAACTCGGAGAAGCTTGCGACATCAGACACATCGAGCTTGAGCGCAACCGCCTTGCCTCCCGCATGCTCGATGCCCTCCACGACGCGAGCCGCCTCCTCTGGATGACGGTTGTAGGTCAGGATGACGCCCATGCCCCGCCGAGCAATATGCTCGGCGGCACAGGCACCAATGCCGCGACTCCCGCCCGTAGTGACGATGACGCTCATGTGCTGTTCCTCAGTGCTTGGAATGAGGACCCAGCGTACTGATCTCCCCAGTGCAGAACGCACCCGTTCCTGCTCGAAACCTGCCTGTTTCTGCTTTTTACTTGCAGCGCATCAGCTTCTGCCCTCAGCATGGCCGGCATGGACAATCAACTGAACGAACTCAGGTCTCTCGCGGCCAAGGCTGAAAACCGGCGCACCGAAACCGGTATTCCCCGCGTGGCCATGGTCAAGGGCAAGATTCCCGAGCACATGCTCGCGGCGGTCTATGACCCGATGATCAACGTGATTCTGCAAGGCAGCAAAAGCATGACCGTGGGCGACCGCACGCTGCGGTATGACCCCGCGACTTACTTCGTGATGTCCATCAACCTGCCCGCCGTCGGCTCGGTGCACCCCGCCGAAACCGGGGAGCCGTATCTTGCCGTCAGCCTGACGCTCGACCCGACGGTGTTATCCAACCTGTTCGCCGACCTGCCCAAACCTGCCAATCGAGTCGACGCCTACTCAGGGTTTTCGGTCGCATCGATGACCACTGAACTCATGGACGCCTGGGTTCGAATGTTGAGACTCATGGGTGACGCCGATGCCATCGCCGCGCTGGCCCCGGTTTACGAGCGGGAAATCATTTTCCGTGTGCTCCAGGGCCCCCTTGGCTGGATGCTGCGAGAGATCGCAGCGCCCGACAGCGCGATGGCCCGTGTGAACCTTGCGGTGCAGTGGATCCGCCAGGACTTCGCCCAGCCTATAGGGGTCGAGCGCCTGGCCGAGCGAGCGTCGATGAGCGTCTCGGCGTTTCACCGCCACTTCAAGGCCGTGACCAACCTGAGCCCGTTGCAGTACCAAAAGCGCGTGCGCCTGCTCCAGGCCAGAACACTGATGGTGGCGAATGCGAAGAGTGTCATGGCTGCTGCTTTCGAAGTTGGTTATGAAAGCGCGACGCAGTTCAGCCGGGATTATGCAAAGGTGTTTGGGCTTCCCCCCTCGCAGGATGCGAGCAGAATCCATGGGCAAGCGAGAGTGATAGCAGGTAATTGAGCGGCATACCGCAGGTAGCCGTGACTGGCAACTATCGGCCAAAAAGCGGACGTTCGACTGATCAGATCAAGGTGGTTAAGCTGGTGTCTTTTCCAGCGACAGGGACGAACGCATGACAGTGGCCTATCAGGGAAGCTGCCTTTGCACAGCAATCAGTTATGAGCTACTGACTACGCCAAAAGCAGTGAGCCATTGTCACTGTAATCAATGCCGCAAAGGTCACGGTGCAGCATTCGCTTCGTATGGTAGCGTGCCCCGTAGCGCACTACGGATACTCAACGGCGCTGGCCACATCACTAAGTATTCTTCATCAGAATCGGTGCTACGCGAGTTCTGCGCGCAATGTGGTTCAACTTTGTTTTGGTCACGCTCTCAAGGCGAATCTTCCGATTGGGTTTCGATAGCACTGGGCACACTCGACACCCCCTTCACGCCTCAGAAGCAAAAACACGTTCATGTCGTCTCTAGAGTTCACTGGTATACACCCTCCAACTCATCGCCTCAGATGGATTGACCGCAATAGGTCGATTTCGATTGGACTCAGCGCATATGCCACGCCAATCGCCTGCCCCCAACTTTTCGTTCGCGCTGAACCCTGGCTCAACTGTGCGCAACAACAAAGTGCCCTTTCAT
>NZ_RCOE01000104.1:0-1423 GCF_004321495.1 Pseudomonas sp. Sample_10 | reverse complement strand
TGGTCGCGGCGTGGATCAGTGCCGAAACCGGGGTAGGGCCGGCCATCGCATCCGCGAGCCAGGTTTGCAGCGGCAGTTGCGCCGATTTACCGACAGCACCGCCGAGCAGCATCAGGGTTGCCAGAACGATCCAGAAGTCGCCGACCTTGAAGTGCTCCGGCGCACGTACCAGCAGTTCCTGGACGTTCAACGTGCCCAGTTGCTGGAACAGGATGAACAGGCCGATGGCCATGAACACGTCGCCGATGCGGGTGACGATGAAAGCTTTGAGTGCGGCGTTACCGTTGTTGCGGTTGCTGTAGTAGAAACCGATCAACAGGTACGAGCACAGGCCCACGCCTTCCCAGCCGAAGTACACGAACAGCAGGTTATCGGCCAGGACCAGGAACAGCATGCTGGCGATAAACAGGTTGGTGTAGGCGAAGAAGCGCGAGTAACCGGCTTCACCGCGCATGTACCAGGATGCGAACAGGTGGATCAGGAAGCCGACGCCGACAACCACGCCGAGCATGGTCACGGACAGGCCGTCCAGATACAGCGCGAAGTTCGGCGTGAAGCCTTCCACCGCCATCCACTGCCACAACACCTGGGTGTAGTGGCCGCCTTCTGGCGGGGCGATGTTGAATTGCCAGATCACGTAGGCGGTAACGATTGCCGACAGACCGATGGAACCCACGCCGATCAGCGCGGCCAGGTTTTCCGAGAGGCGTCCACGGGAGAACGACAGCAGCAGAAAACCAATGAGAGGGAATACGAAAGTCAGAAAGAGTAGGTTCATCCGCGCATCTCACTGGCAGCGTCGATATCGAGCGTGTGGAAGCGGCGATACAGTTGCAACAGGATCGCCAGGCCAATACTGGCCTCGGCGGCTGCCAGGCTGATCACCAGGATGAACATGATCTGTCCATCCGGCTGCGCCCAGCGGCTACCGGCAACGATGAACGCCAGTGCAGAGGCGTTCATCATCACTTCAAGACTCATCAACACGAACAAAATGTTGCGACGGACCATCAGGCCGACCAGGCCGAGGCAGAACAGGATGCCGGCGACCGCCAGACCATGCTCCATGGGGATAGCAGGCATCGTCATTGCTCCTTGGCTTCGTTGCGGCCCAAGTGGAACGCCGTGACGGCTGCGGCGAGCAGCAGCATCGAGGCGAGTTCGACCACCAGCAGATACGGGCCGAACAGGCTGATGCCCACGGCTTTCGCATCTACGGTGGTGTGGCCGATGGCCTGGCCGCTCTGGTGAGCGAACAGCACATACAGCAGTTCGGCCAGCAGCAGCGCGGCAAGAATCACCGGTCCGGCCCAGATGCCGGGCTTGAGCCAGGAGCGTTCCTGCTGCACCGAGGCGGGACCGAGGTTGAGCATCATCACCACGAACACGAACAGCACCATGATGGCGCCGGCGTAGGCGATCA
>NZ_RCOE01000267.1:0-1434 GCF_004321495.1 Pseudomonas sp. Sample_10 | reverse complement strand
GAATCTGCTCGCCTTCGATGGCCGGCACCAGGCCTGCGTAGTATTCCAGCACGTCGGCACCGGTAACGATGTCGACGTAACGGGTTTCGGAGTAGGCCTTGCCGGTGTCCAGGGTTTCCAGGGCAGCCAGTTCATCGTTGCGTTCACGCAGGATTTCCACGGCGCGACGCAGGATGCGCGAACGCTCCATGGCGGTCATGGCAGCCCAGATCTTCTGGCCCTTTTCGGCGCTGACGACGGCACGCTCAACGTCGTCGAAGGTAGCACGTTGGACTTTTGCGAGGACTTCACCGTTAGCCGGGTTGATGGCTTCGAAAGTGGCGTCGCTGCTGGCGTCGCTGTACGCACCATCGATGTAGAGTTTTTGCAGTTCGAAACGGGCCATAAAGTCCTCGCAAGTGCATCAGTGATTGGCGCGGCCCGGTGGTTGAGCGTTCTATGTGTGCTCTAACTCACCCGCTTGGCCAGTTGGATATCCATGTATTCGTAAGCGATCTGTTGCGCCTGCTCGGTGTCGAAAGCGTCTCCCGACAGCGCGCCGCGCAACCACAAACCGTCAATCAACGCTGCCAGGCCGCGGGCGGCGGTGCGCGCATCATTGAGCGGCAACACGCGGCGGAACTGGCAGCACAGGTTGGAATACAGACGGTGATCGTTGATCCGCTGCAACCTGTGCAAAGACGGTTGGTGCATGCTGGTTGCCCAGAAGGCCAACCAGGTTTTCATTGCCGGGCCATTGACCTGGCTGGCGTCGAAGTTGCCTTCGATGATCACCTGCAGATGCGCTCGCGGGCTGTCATCTTTCAGCGCCTGTCGGCGCGCGGTGACGTTCTCGCTCAGGACCGTCATCAGGTACCCCATGGTGGCGGCGATCAGGCCATTCTTGTCCTGAAAATAGTGACTGATGATGCCATTCGAGACACCGGCCAAACGGGCGATCAGCGCAATGCTGGCGTCCCCCATTCCGACCTGATCGACGGCCAGCAAAGTGGCTTCGATCAATTGCTGGCGGCGGATGGGTTGCATACCGACCTTGGGCATCTTGCACATCTCCTTAGGCCTTCCGGCAGACGCAAAACGTCTGTCGGACTGAGGGCCAGTCTATTTTGTTTTGATTGAACGTTCAATCAACAAAGAATAAGATCTGCGACAATTCGTCGCTGCTTACAGATTTTTCCTACGCATAAACGACGAAAAACCGACATCTAAAACGGCTCGAAACCTATACGCCACGGCGCTTTTGGGGTTTCGGGCTTTTTCGGGGTGTCTTTATAACACCCGCTGGTCGGCTGCCAACTAACCGATTGGTCGGGTCACGCGCTGCCTTGTGATCTTCTCCCGCACTGCCCGGAGCATCTGTGCCATGAGTTCTGCCTCACTAATAAAGACCCCACCCGAGAAGGTGACGGTCAACGGTTGGGTGTTCTACACCTC
>NZ_RCOE01000028.1:0-6879 GCF_004321495.1 Pseudomonas sp. Sample_10 | reverse complement strand
GACAGCTTCACCCTGTCCTCGGCCATCAAAGGCAAATACGGCCTGGTGTTCTTCTACCCACTGGACTTCACCTTCGTTTGCCCGTCGGAGCTGATCGCTCTGGACAACCGCATGTCTGAGTTCAAGGCACGCAACGTTGAAGTGGTCGCGGTATCGATCGATTCGCACTTCACCCACAACGCCTGGCGCAACACTCCGGTCAACAATGGCGGTATCGGCGAAGTCCGTTACACCATGGCTGCCGACATCAAGCAGGAAATCATGAAGGCCTACGACGTTCAGTCCGCTGACGGCGTAGCGTTCCGTGGCGCTTTCCTGATCGACGACAAGGGCGTTGTCCGTTCGCAGATCATCAACGACCTGCCGCTGGGCCGTAACATGGAAGAGCTGCTGCGTCTGGTCGACGCTCTGCAATTCCACGAAGAGCACGGCGAAGTCTGCCCTGCCAACTGGAAAAAAGGCGACAAAGGCATGAACGCTTCGCCAGAAGGCGTTGCGGCTTACCTGACCGAGCACGCTGCCGCACTGTAAGGCGCACGCTCCAGCTTTAAAAAGCAGATAAAAAAAACCGGCCTTAGAGGCCGGTTTTTTTATGGGGGGGCGGCGAGCTATCAGTCGTCGAAATCTTCCCAGCCACCCATTTGTTTCCAGCGATTGACGATGCCGCAGAACAGTTCGGCGGTTTTCTCGGTGTCATAGCGAGCCGAGTGAGCCTCGCGACCATCGAAGTCGATATCCGCCGCCTGACAAGCCTTGGCCAGCACAGTTTGACCGTAGGCCAGACCGGCGAGGGTTGCGGTGTCGAAGCTGGAGAATGGATGAAACGGGTTGCGTTTCATGTCCAGGCGCGCGACCGCAGCGTTGAGGAAGCCCAGGTCGAAGCTGCTGTTGTGGCCGACCAGAATCGCCCGCTTGCAGCCATTGGCCTTGAGCGCCTTGCGCACGCCGCGGAAGATATCGTTCAGGGCAGTTTCTTCACTCACGGCCATGCGCAGAGGGTGATCGAGCTTGATCCCGGTGAACTCCAGCGCTGCCGCTTCGACGTTCGCGCCTTCGAAAGGCTCGACCCGGAAGAAGTAGGTGTGATCCGGGTAGACAAAACCCTTTTCATCCATGGCAATGGTGGTTGCGGCGATTTCCAGCAGGGCGTCGGTGGCCGAGTTGAAACCACCGGTTTCTACGTCGACGACAACTGGCAGATAGCCACGAAACCGTGCGGCCATCGGGTGACGGGAACCACCGCCACCGCCTTGGCCTTCCTGTTCGTCGTCGAAATGGTCTTCACTCACGCGTGTTCCTCCAGCAGGCGCCAGCGCAGTTTTTCACCGGCGCGCAGCGGGATAACGGTCAGCTCGCCAAACGGCAGGCTGGTTGGGGCAGTCCATTCTTCACGGACCAGGGTGATGCGATCGGTGTTTGCCGGCAGGCCGTAGAAACGCGGGCCGTTGAGGCTGGCGAAGGCTTCGAGCTTGTCCAGCGCGTTACGCTGTTCGAACGCTTCGGCATACATCTCGATGGCGGCGTAAGCGGTATAGCAACCGGCGCAACCGCAGGCGGCTTCCTTGGCATGCTGGGCGTGGGGCGCCGAGTCGGTACCGAGGAAGAATTTCTCGCTGCCACTGGTGGCGGCGTCGAGCAGGGCTTCCTGATGGGTGTTGCGCTTGAGGATCGGCAGGCAGTAGAAGTGCGGCCGAATCCCGCCCACCAGCATGTGGTTGCGGTTGTACAGCAGGTGATGCGCGGTGATGGTCGCGCCAACGTTGGCCGAGGCCGAGTTGACGAACTGCACGGCGTCAGCGGTGGTGATGTGTTCGAACACCACTTTGAGCGTCGGGAAACGCTCGACTACACGGCGCATGTGCTCATCGATGAAGATTTTTTCGCGGTCGAAGACATCGACATCGCCGCGGGTGACCTCACCGTGGATCAACAAAGGCATTCCGACTTCGGCCATGGCCTCCAGTGCCGGGAAAATCTTGTCGATACTGGTGACGCCAGAGTCCGAGTTGGTGGTCGCGCCGGCCGGGTACAACTTGGCGGCGTGAACGAAACCGCTGGCCTTGGCCTCGCGAATTTCTTCAGGCTGGGTGCGATCGGTGAGGTACAGGACCATCAGCGGTTCGAACGGGCTGCCGGTCGGGCGGGCAGCGAGAATCCGCTGGCGATAGCCGTCGGCTTCAGCCGCATTGCGGACCGGAGGGACCAGGTTGGGCATGATGATGGCGCGACCAAAGGTGCGCGCGACATCCGCAACGGTATTGGTCAACACGGCACCATCGCGAAGATGAATGTGCCAGTCGTCGGGACGCAGCAGGGTCAGGCGGTCGGACATGAGGGGATTCCAGGCGGGTCAAACTGAGGGGAATGCTACCGGAAAAGACACTTGCAGGCACTCGCTATCAAGTTTTGCAGGAAGCTTCCGATATCCAACAGGTATGCCGTAAACATCTGTGTGTCGGTCTTTTTGTTGTAGAAGCCAGTGGAGCCTCCCGTGCGCCAGCGTTATTTAGCCTTGCTCAGTGTGTTTGCCAGCCTTCCCGCGATGGCGCTCACTTTCCAGACTCGTCTGGAGAGCATTGAGTGGACGGTCGAAGGTGACAAGTTCGAGTGCCGCTTGACCCAGCCGATCACCGATTTCGGCTCAGGGCAATTCGTGCGACGCGCTGGCGAGCAGGCGACGTTTCGTCTGAATGCCTATAATGCGATGCTGGGTGGAGGCTCGGCCACACTGTTGGCGGCGGCTGCGCCGTGGCAACCGGGGCGCGGTGACATCAATCTCGGCTCCGTTCGAATCGGCAGCGGCAACGTGCTGTTCAACAGTTCACAAGCGCAGGCCGGACGGCTGATCAGCGGCCTGATTGACGGTCGCAGCCCTGTGGTACGGCATTCTTCGGCGGATGGTCGGGTATCGGAAGTACGCTTGTTGCCGGTCAGGTTCAACAAGGCATTCGCCGATTACCAAAGCTGTGTGGCCAAATTGTTGCCGCAGAATTTCGATCAGGTCAAACAATCCGAAGTGGGTTTCCCCGGTGGCGGTATCGATCTGGATGCGGCAGCGAAAGCCAAGCTCCGGGTGATGCTGGAGTACATGAAGGCTGATCCGACGGTTAACCATATCGAACTTGACGGCCATTCCGACAACAGCGGTAACCGCCTGACCAATCGCGACCTGTCACGACGTCGAGCCTTGGCTGTGATGGAGTTCTTCAAGGCCAACGGGATCCAGGAATCGCAGATCACCCTGCGCTTTCACGGCGAAGCCTATCCGTTGGCGCCCAATATCAACAACGCCAATCGTTCGAGAAATCGTCGTGTGACCATACGTCTGGAACGGGGAGCACCACCCGAGCAGGTGGCACCTCAAGCCGTGAAACCGGCCACTTCAACGACTTCCTGACTCTACGGTCATCGTCGCGCTCTCGACATAATCTGTCGCTTCGTCGTCATAAGCTGTCGCGCCACTGTAAATTATCCTGCATGAGCGGTAGACTTCTCGGCTTTCCGTAGAACCCCGTGGAGTGATGGCATGGCGGACGTAAACAAGGTCGTTCTGGCGTATTCCGGCGGCCTGGACACTTCGGTGATCCTCAAGTGGCTGCAGGATACTTATAACTGTGAAGTGGTGACCTTCACCGCTGACCTGGGTCAGGGCGAAGAGGTTGAACCTGCACGCGCCAAGGCTCAGGCCATGGGCGTCAAAGAAATCTACATCGACGACCTGCGCGAAGAGTTCGTGCGCGATTTCGTGTTCCCGATGTTCCGCGCCAACACCGTTTACGAAGGCGAGTACCTGCTGGGTACTTCCATCGCGCGTCCGCTGATCGCCAAGCGACTGATTGAAATCGCCAACGAAACCGGCGCTGACGCCATTTCCCACGGCGCCACCGGTAAAGGCAACGACCAGGTTCGTTTCGAACTGGGCGCCTATGCTTTGAAGCCAGGCGTAAAAGTGATTGCTCCGTGGCGCGAGTGGGACCTGCTGTCCCGCGAGAAGCTGATGGACTACGCGGAAAAACACGCGATCCCGATCGAGCGTCACGGCAAGAAGAAATCGCCGTACTCGATGGATGCCAACCTCCTGCACATCTCTTATGAAGGCGGCGTGCTGGAAGACACCTGGACCGAACACGAAGAAGACATGTGGCGCTGGACCGTTTCCCCGGAAAAGGCTCCTGACAAGCCGCAGTACCTGGAACTGACCTACCGCAACGGCGACATCGTTGCGCTGGACGGCGTCGAAATGACTCCGGCCACCGTTCTGGCGACGTTGAACCGTATTGGTGGTGAACACGGTATCGGTCGTCTCGACATCGTCGAGAACCGTTACGTGGGCATGAAGTCCCGTGGCTGCTACGAAACCCCTGGCGGCACCATCATGCTGCGCGCCCACCGTGCGATCGAGTCGATCACCCTGGACCGCGAAGTCGCTCACCTCAAAGACGAGTTGATGCCTAAGTACGCCAGCCTCATCTACACCGGTTACTGGTGGAGCCCTGAGCGTCTGATGCTGCAACAGATGATCGATGCGTCCCAGGCCCACGTGAACGGTGTCGTGCGTCTGAAACTGTACAAGGGCAATGTCATCGTCACCGGCCGCAAGTCCGATGAGTCGCTGTTCGACGCCAACATTGCTACCTTTGAAGAAGATGGCGGCGCCTACAACCAGGCCGACGCGGCAGGCTTCATCAAGCTCAACGCCCTGCGTATGCGCATTGCAGCCAACAAGGGTCGCAAGCTGTTCTGAGACCTTTGAGTCGGAAATGAATTTGTGGCCTCCTCATCGAGGAGGCCACAAATTTGCAGATGCTGTTTTTTATCTGAAATCTCAATATCACGTTGTCGGGTACCTCCCTCCGCTTTCATCACCGTCGTGTGGTGTACGTCAGTGGCAAGATTCAAGAACTGTCACTCTCTTTGAACATAAATTGTAAACAACATAAAAAGTAGCGTTGCTGCGTTTTCTTGTCTGCTTTAAAAGGTTGAGTGCGCCTTCCTTGAGGCATTTTTCCGATTCTGTATCCGCGATAAATAAAACTGCCTGACAGTGTTTTTCCCGTGGCTTTTTTATGGCCTGGGACAAGGCACTGAATTCGATTGTCTTGTTGAGTTGACGTGCATCGATGATCTGCAGGCTATTTGCTGGCTGAGACAGTCGAATACGTTGTTCGCCTGCGGTTTGCCGCGAGTCGATGTCGTCGGGAGGGGGTTGTGCGTTGGGAGAGCGAGATGCAGGCGGAACATCTGTTGCCTCATTTTCCCGGTTATCCATTTCACCAAGGGCTTCTATGAAATGCTCGCCCTTTTCATAGTCCGAAGGCGCGTACAACGATCGATAATTGAAGTTGAGTGTCGCAAAGAAAAGAAGAAGCAAATAAAAGGGAAAGCTTATCAAGAACCAAATATAGATCTCCCTTTCTCTGTTATCCAGTAAAGGTAATATCACTGCTGCTGAAGTTTCAGACAGTGTTGCGAATATGGCGATAACGGTAATGGGGTTTGCGATTCTTTTTTTGGGAATTTTCATGTGTTGTACTCATATTGGTTGTCTATTCTCTAATGGATTGAAGTTTTATGGGTTGTATTGCAGTGGTTGGTTTATTGCGGTTGATTGGCTGTAGTCCCTTAAAAAGGTTCGTTGCTGGTTTTTAAAAATATACCCTGTTTGTTTCGGTGTGGGTTGTATTGTTTTAATGGTTGTTCAATTCTTGAATTTTTCTGTAAGGGTGAGTGGAACTTCCTGTGCGATCTTTCCTTTTTCAGTGTTTGGCACTAAAAGTATCTGTTGCGTTGAGGGGGATGGAGGGGCAGATTGTGTTCGGCGGGAAAAAATAGAGTCGATAAAGGTTTGTGTTTGTTGTGAATTGATACAAAAAACCACCGTTGAAAAAACACATGCACAATGCGGATACAGTTTTCCAGAGGCGGAGTTCGAGGGTTTTTTGTAAGACTAATCCGCGATGTTTGTAGGGAATGTCTTTCGCTGTAGATGCCCGGGGGGCGCGGCATGCCATGGGGGAAACGACTAGGCTATTGTGCGGGCTCTAAAAATTCGAACAGCGAAATTGGACTTGCCCATGAATAAAGTGCTGATCGTGGATGATCATCCCGTCATTCGTCTTGCGGTACGTATGCTGATGGAACGTCATGGCTACGAAGTCGTTGCTGAAACAGACAATGGTGTGGATGCATTACAACTTGCCCGTGAACAAATGCCGGACATTGTCATTCTGGATATTGGAATACCAAAACTCGATGGCCTGGAAGTTATCGCACGATTGAGTTCGGCAGCCTTGCCGATGAAAGTATTGATATTGACTTCACAGGCACCTGGGCATTTCTCCATGCGATGCATGCAATCCGGCGCTGCCGGATATGTTTGCAAACAACAGGACCTGACGGAGTTGCTCAGTGCAATAAAGGCTGTTCTGTCCGGTTACAGTTACTTCCCCAATCAAGCATTGCACACCGTGCGTGCCAGTTTGGGCAACGCCAGCGAAGCCGATATGGTGGATCGCCTGTCGGGGCGGGAAATGATGGTTCTACAACAGCTGGCTCGGGGCAAGACCAACAAGGAGATTGCCGATGGGATGTTTCTCAGCAACAAAACCGTCAGTACCTACAAGACGCGGTTGCTGTTGAAGCTTAATGCGCGCTCTCTGGTCGACCTGATCGAGCTGGCTCAGCGCAATGGGCTTGTCTGATTGCGCAGCGTTGACGACACCGGATAAGCGGGCACTTGTCACGGTTCAGCATTTAGCAAAAAGCCTCCGTTTCGGGAGGCTTTTAGATGTCATAAGTCAAAATCGTAATCGGCCAATTGCTTTTGCAGTCGGCGCTCCTCCAGCAGATTGTCGATGGTGCGGCGTTTGCTCAGGTTGG
>NZ_RCOE01000061.1:0-1447 GCF_004321495.1 Pseudomonas sp. Sample_10 | reverse complement strand
TGGACTGCACCCCAAAGGTTGGACACAACCGATGGGGTGTTTCATGGGGAAGTACACAGTACAAGTGAAGCTGTTGGCGGTGCAGGATTACTGCTCCGGTAAAGCGGGTCTTAGAGATGTTGCGGATCGGCACGATGTAGATTTTTCTTCGTTGCGCCAGTGGGTTGCGGCCTATCAGGTGCATGGCGCGGCCGCTTTAGAAGCAAAAAAGGTGCAGTACTACAGTGCTGAGTTCAGGCTATCCGTCTTGAAACGTATGCGCGAAGAGCAACTTTCCTACCGCCAAGTGGCTGCATTGTTTGATATCCGCAAATTCAACATCATCGGTGACTGGGAGCGTCGCTATGATGAGGGCGGTAAAAATGCCTTGTCTAGGCAGCCCAACCGCACTGGATCTCAGAAAAAAATGCCGAAACCGACCTTACCTGTTCAACCCCAGTCACCCGACGATGAGTCCCGTACTCGGGATGAGTTGATCGCGGAGCTGAATCAGCTTCGGTTGGAAAATGACTATCTAAAAAAGCTAGATGCCTTGGTTCAGAAAAAACGAGCAGCGCAGCAGAAAAAGCGCAAATCGTAAGCGAGCTAAGGCAGCAGTATCCCCTCGAAGGCTTGCTAAAAGCGGCTGGGTTGGCCCGCAGCACGTTTTATTATCAGCACAAGGCGCTCCAGGCTGGCGACAAGTATGCGGATCTGAAAGCCAGGATTTGCACGACTTTCGACGAGCACCAAGGACGATATGGCTACCGCCGCATCACTTTGGCAGTTCGAGGTGCTGGTCACCGGATCAACCACAAGACGGTTCAACGTCTTATGGCCGAGCTTCAGCTCAAGAGCCGCGTGCGTGTGAAGAAATATCGTGCTTACAAAGGTGAAGTAGGCCAAGCCGCTCCCAATCTGCTGAAGCGCGAGTTTGAAGCGCAACAACCGAATCAGAAGTGGGTAACCGATGTCACGGAGTTCAAGGTTGGAGGGCAAAAGCTTTATCTCTCACCCATCCTGGATCTGTATAACGGTGAAATCATTTCCTACGACATAGCCAGGCGACCGCTATTCAGCATGGTAGGGGCGATGCTGAAAGAGGCATTTGGGCGGCTACAGCCGCATGAAAAGCCAATTTTGCACTCCGACCAAGGGTGGCAGTATCGGATGCCAATCTATGGTCGGCTTCTCAAAGAGCGCTCGGTCACGCCTAGCATGTCGCGCAAAGGTAACTGCTACGACAATGCAGCGATGGAAAGCTTCTTTGGCACGCTGAAATCCGAATTCTTTTACCTGAATAAATTCAGTAATCTGGACGAGCTTCACGCTGGTCTAGTGGACTACATCCACTATTACAATCACCGACGCATCAAGCTGAAGCTAAACGGACTGAGCCCTGTTGAATACAGGACTCAATCTGTTCAGGTATAGATTTACGATCGTCCAACTTTTTGGGGTCAGTCCA
>NZ_RCOE01000187.1:0-60762 GCF_004321495.1 Pseudomonas sp. Sample_10 | reverse complement strand
CTATCACCCCACCCGCCCCCGGCGTTACACCGTAATGGCTGGCCAGGTTGACGCCCGCCAGGTCAATGGTCTGGTTCGGCGCCGCGCCGGCCATGCCGCTGACGTCGATGCTGGTGACCAGTGACGCGCCGCTGCCGCTGACAGTGAAGTGCAGGTAGTCATCGAGCGACGCGGCGCTGCCATTCTCCCCTTGCAGCAGCTGCGACAGGTCGAGTTTGTCGGTGCCCGGCGTAAAGTCGGTGATCACATCGTGGCCACTGTTGCCTTTGAGCCATTGGAACGTGTCGGCGCCGCTGCCGCCGGTCAGCGTATTGTTGCCCAGTCCGCCGATCAGGAAGTCATCGCCACCCTCGCCCTTGAGCACGTCATTGCCCAGGCCGCCGGTAATGATGTTGCTGTTGTTGTCGCCGGTAAGGTTGTCGTTGAAATCGGAGCCGACGAGGTTTTCGATGGCGGTCAGGGTGTCGGTGCCGGCGCCCAAGGTGTTTTGCGGCCCACTCTGGCCCAGGTTGACCGTAACGCCAGTGGTGGCATGGGCGTAGCTCGCGGTGTCGTTACCGATGCCGCCATCGAGCAGGTCGTTGCCCGTGCCACTGAACAACAAGTCATTGCCCGCGTCGCCATGCAGCGTGTTGTTGCCGGTGCCTGCGGTGAGGATGTCATTGCCGTCACCGGCATTGATGATGTTGTCGCCGTTGCCTGCTACCAGGGTGTCGTTGCCCGTGGTCCCGGTGAGGGTATGACCGTCCTGATAGCTGATGGTCAGGTTGGCGCTGTCGCTGCCACCATGGTTATCGCTGGCAGTGTAGGTGCCGTGATAGTCCGGGGCAGTGTCGTGGGCACCGGAATAATCGAGCTTCATGGTCAGCTGATAGCTTTCCGAGTTGCCCGCACCGCTGCCGCCACCGGTGTTAGTAATGTTGGTCACATGGATCTGATAGACGCCGTCCGACGCCGCCGTGATGGTCTGGCCATCGCCGAGGGCAATCCAGGCACCGCCGTTGATCGAGTACTCCATAGTGATATGGCCGGCAGCCAGGTTGTGGTCAAGGTTGAGGGTCTCGCCCTGCTTGAGGTTGACGGTGATGCGGTCCTCATCGTTAACGTTGGCAGCAGTGACCGGCCCCAGATAACCACTGATCACCAACAGGGCCGTCATCGAGGCGGTATTGGCTGCGAACGCGCCGCGCACGTTGCTCAGGCTCTGGTTGCTCGGCTTGACGCCGCTGCCGGAGAAATCAATCGCGCCGCTGCCGGTGAAGTCAGCACCTTTGGCGACCCAGCCCGTATTGAACGTGGTTGGCGAGGCCTTGAGCGGGTCGCCATCGGCGTCGGTGTCGTTGGCCAGCAGTAATTCAGCCGGCACCGTCACGCTGCCTGAAAGCACGTTAGTGATGATGTGATCATCAGTGGCCACCGGCGCTGCGTTCGGAATGACTTTGACTACCAGTGTCGAGCTGGCGAGATCGCCGTCGTTGTCGCTGAGGGTGAAGCCGATGTTTTCCGTGAGCACCACCGATGTGGTTTTCTGCGATACGTAGTTGTATTCACCGGTATCGAGATTCACCACCAGCGTGCCCTTGTTGTTGGTGGCGATACTCAGGGTGTTGTTGGTCGTATTGAATGTACCGTGATTAGCGCCGCCGCTGAAATTCAGCGAGCCCTGGTTGCTGTTGCCTTTCGGATCGTAGGTGTACGTGGTGCCATCGACGGTGATGGTTTTTATGAAGCCGCCATCTGCACCAAACGCCCCACCCTCGCCCAGCAGTGAACCGGTGACCGGTGCGCCCATCACCGTGCCCGAAAGCACCGAGTTGAGTTGGCCTAGGTCAGTGACAATCACGGCGTTGTTATTGGTCCCCGTGCCAGTGCCGTCATATGCCAGCGGATCGAGGGCATCATTGTCGACGTTTGCGCCCAGGCCGATCGCGTAGTTCTTGATTTGATTCTCGGTAAGAAATGCCTTCCAGAGCGCCTCGTCCTGCGTCTCGATCGAACCTTCATTGGGTTTGCCGTCAGAGAAGAAGTAGCCGACATTCTGTGCGCCCGTCAGCTTGCCGTTGGTCTCAAATGCAGTTTGTGCCACGGCCACCGCCGCGTCGTAGTTGGTGCCGCCGCCCGCCGTCAGACCAGCGACGATTGCCTTGGCGGTCGCCACGTCAACCCACACCGACGACTTGTCGATGGCATTGCTGCTGAACGTGACAATCTGCACTTTGACGTCGCCGAGGTCGTCGTATTTGTCGAGCAAGGCACTGATCGCCTGCTTGGCCAGATCCAGCCTCGACAGCCCCGTTACGCCGGAGGGGTCGACCATGCTGCCGGAGACATCGATCACCAGCAGCAGGTTGGAGTCAATCTCGACTGCTGCCACCGAACGCTCCGAAGCCACAGCCTTGGGCACGTCGTCGACGATGTTGACCACGATAGTGCTGGTGGTGGTGTTGCCCAGCGCATCGGTGGCCTTGTAGGTAAAGGTGTCGCTCAGGGAGTTGGGGCCATCGTTGGCGCCCGGTGTTGTTTTCGGTGCCGAGGTCAAGGTGTAGGTATACGTGCCGTTGGGGTTGAGCAGGATTTGCCCAAAGTTGCCGTTGGCGCTGCCGACCAGGGTGTAGCTGATCGCGCCAGTCGCGCCGCTGACCGAGCCGACCAGCGTGCCGGACGCGGTTTCACCGGCGTTGGCTGGATCGCTGCCGGTGACGCTGCCGGCCGCCAGGTCCTGGCCGTCCTTGTTCAGGTCGAGGGCTTTTTCGTAGACGGTGGCGTCGGCGTCGCTCACCGCTTGCAGGCAGCTGTTGTAGACGTCAATGGTGATGGTGGTGGTGCTTTCATCGCCGTCGGCATCGCGCACGGTGTAGGTGAACACATCCACCGCACCGGGGCCGCTCACAGCGTTCGGGTTGCTGTGATAAACCGCGTTGCCACTGGCGTCGAGGGTCAGGTAGCCGTAGGTGCCGTTGATCTGGCTGTTCAGGCCACCGATAGCCGAGGTCGAGGTATCCGAACCGGCGCGCACGCCGATCACTGCACCGAGGCCATCGGCGCCGCCGATGTCATTGACCAGTACGTTGCCGCTGACGGTGCCGCCTTCTACCACCGAATCCACGTCCGCTTTGGCAGTGGGCACGTCGTCGACGATGTTGACCACGATGGTGCTGGTGACCACATTGCCCAGGGAATCGGTGGCCTGATAGGTGAAGGTTTCGTGGGTGACGTTCGGGCCATCGTTGGCGCTTGGCGTGGTGCTCGGTGGCGAGGTCAGGGTGTAGGTGTAGGTGCCGTTGGGGTTGAGCACGATTTGACCATAGGCCCCGGTGGCGCTGCCGACCAGTGCGTAGGTGATCGCACCGACGGCGCCGCTGACCGAGCCGACCAAGGTGCCGGACGCGGTTTCACCGGTGTGGCCCGGTTCGCTGCCGGTGACGCTGCCGGCCGCCAGGTCCTGGCCGTCCTTGTTCAGGTCGAGGGCTTTTTCGTAGACGGTGGCGTCGGCGTCGCTCACCGCTTGCAGGCAGCTGTTGTAGACGTCAATGGTGATGGTGGTGGTGCTTTCATCGCCGTCGGCATCGCGCACGGTGTAGGTGAACACATCCACCGCACCGGGGCCGCTCACAGCGTTCGGGTTGCTGTGATAAACCGCGTTGCCACTGGCGTCGAGGGTCAGGTAGCCGTAGGTGCCGTTGATCTGGCTGTTCAGGCCACCGATAGCCGAGGTCGAGGTATCCGAACCGGCGCGCACGCCGACCACTGCACCGCTGGCGGCCGGGCCGTCAGCGCCGCCAATGTCATTGCTCAGCACATTGCCACTGACGGTGCCGCCCTCCTGCACGGAGTCCGCGTCGGGTTTGGCGCTCGGCAAGTCATCGACGATGTTGACGTTGATCTGCCCCGATGCGGTGCTGCCGTCGGTGTCGGTTGCGATGACGTTGAGGTTCTCGGTGATGCTGTTGGCGCCGTTGGCAGTCGGGTGGGTTTCGTTATCGGCCAGGGTGTAGCTGTAGCTGACCACGCCGGTGGTTGGGTTGTAGCCGGTGATGGTCAGGGTGCTGCCCAACGGAGTGGTGATCGTTTGTGGGAAACCGGCGGCCACGCCACCGCTGACTACGGTAATGCCGCCCACGGTCAGGGTTTGCAGGCCATCGAGAGCGGTGACGGTGAAGGTGCCGCTCTGGGTCAACGCCGATGCGTTGGGGCTGGTGCCGTCGCCGAGGTTTTTCTCGTAGACGGTCAGTTCGCCGCCCTCGACGTCGAGGCCGTTGATCGTCACCCCGTCGTCGTTGTTGTGGATGTTCAGCACCAGGTTGGCGGTGCTGCTGTCGCCGTCGGCATCGGTGAGTACGTAGGTGAACGTTTCGGTGCCGTTGCCACCGCCGTGCAACGCTTTGAAATCCGCATCGCTGGTGTTCAGGGTGTAGGTGTAAGTGCCATTGGCATTCAGCACCAGAGTGCCGTAGGTCCCGACGAACGTACCGGGGGTGATCGGGCCGCTGTTTTCACCGACCGGCACGCGATCCGCGCCTTGTATATCGTTGGTCAGCACATTGCCGTTGAGGGTCAGCTGGGTTTCCGACGCCACGCCGTTATCGTCGTCGATGGCTTTGGGCACATCGTCGGTGATGTTGACGTTCAATTCACCGTTGGCGGTGGTGTTGTTGTCATCGACTACCACCACGGCGAACGGCTCGGAAAGGCTGTTGGTGCCGTTGCCCGTCGGGTGAGTTTCGTTGTCGGCCAGGGTGTAGCTGTAGCTCACCACGCCAGTGACCGGGTCAAACCCGGTGATGGTCAGCGTACTGCCCAACGGGGTGACGATCGATTGCGGAAAACCGGCTGCCACACCGCCAGTGACGACGGCGATGCCCCCGACGGTCAGGGTTTGCACACCGTCGAGGGCGGTAATGGTGAAGGTGCCGCTCTGGGTCAACGCCGATGCGTTGGGGCTGGTGCCGTCGCCGAGGTTTTTCTCGTAGACGGTCAGTTCGCCGCCCTCGACGTCGAGGCCGTTGATCGTCACCCCGTCGTCGTTGTTGTGGATGTTCAGCACCAGGTTGGCGGTGCTGCTGTCGCCGTCGGCATCGGTGAGTACGTAGGTGAACGTTTCGGTGCCGTTGCCACCGCCGTGCAACGCTTTGAAATCCGCATCGCTGGTGTTCAGGGTGTAGGTGTAAGTGCCATTGGCATTCAGCACCAGAGTGCCGTAGGTCCCGACGAACGTACCGGGGGTGATCGGGCCGCTGTTTTCACCGACCGGCACGCGATCCGCGCCTTGTATATCGTTGGTCAGCACATTGCCGTTGAGGGTCAGCTGGGTTTCCGACGCCACGCCGTTATCGTCGTCGATGGCTTTGGGCACATCGTCGGTGATGTTGACGTCCAGCGACCCGGTAGCGGTGTCGCCATTGCTGTCACCGGCGACCACAGTGAAGTGTTCGCTGAGGGTGGTGCCGTCGCCGCTCGTGTGGGTTTCGCTGCCATTGAGGGTGTAGCTGTAGCTCACAACGCCAGTGGCCGGGTTGTATCCGGTGATGGTCAGGGTACTACCCAACGCTGTGGTGATCGACTGCGGGAAACCGCTGGCTACACCGCCACTGATCACGTTGATCCCGCCGATGCTCAGGCTGCTCAAGCCGTCGGGGGCGTTGATGGTGAACGTACCGTTCTGCGTCAGGGCACTTGGGCTGCTGGCCGAGCCGTTGGAAAGGTTGGCTTCCTTGACGGTCAGCTCACCGCCCTCTACCGACAGGCCGTCGAGGCTGACCGGGTTGTCCGCCACCGGTGGTACCAGCGGGATGACAACCGGAGGAATCCCTGGGGCAACCGGCGTCAGACTGCCATCGTCGGTATCCGTATCGCCTTCGCGGCGACCTTCCGGAAACTCGGGAATGCCATTGAATCCGGCAGTGGGAAAACCGATGATCGGATCGACTCTCCCACCGACCTCCTCCAGCATCACGAAACTGTGCCCGCCTCCCGCCTCACCACCCGGCGCGCCAGTCGATGGTCCCGCCGCGGTGGCTTCCGCGGTTTGCGTCGGGTCGTCACCCGCGGCAATGGCTTTTTGCAGTTGTTCGACATCGCTCAGTTGCGCCTGGCTCGGCGTCACTGCTTCGGCGGTGTCGACGCGGGGGATGTGATTAGTCAATAACTGCGGCGTCAGTTGCAGGCTGCTTCCCCGTCCAAGGGTCAGTTCCTGGCCATTTTGCAAATGCACCGCTACCGCGCCCTCGGCTCCGGTCGACAGTTGATCACCGGCGAACAAGCGGTCGCCCTCGATCAGGACGCGACGCGTGCCGTCGCTTGTCACCGCGAACACCTGCCCGACGACCTTACTGACGATACCGATGAGCGTAGCCATGTGCATTTCCTCCGCTGCCAACCGCTGTCGGCACTTTTTTATTGCGCGGAGCAATGCTTGATGGACGGTTTACCGAGTGCCTGGCGGATCGTCTACCGGCCAGCGGGTTTACCTGAGTAAGCCGCTGCCCTGGCGACGATCTCGCCGGCGTTGCTCACGGTCACGTTTGGTTGCGCAACAAACCCCTTTGCAATCAAAGGCATCGGGAATACATCGCAAATACGCTGCCCTGCGAGCAATGCGTAACGGAGCTGAATCAACCGAGTGACAAAAAACCGTCACATAATTCCGCTACGCCTCCCTCCCCTCCAGCACTTCTCCGCCCTATGTCGATAAGTGGATCGGAACTTTTCACTTGCCCCGATGAGCGCCCTAAAGCTCATAAATCAAGGGCTTTGGTAATGAACAATGTGCTGGATTTTGCGGAGCGCATAAGTTTTTTTCGGCATAGGGCTTATGAGAAAAACTTCTTAGGTTCTCTCCAGAATGTTCTTAGCTCTTCTGTAAAACCCGTGAAACGGTTTACCTATAAATTTCGTCAAATAATTGGCGACTGATTAAGCACCATCAGGACTTCAGGGAGAAGCACCATGCGCCTTTTAACCCCCCTCTGCAGCGCAGTTCTATTGGCCATGGCCTGCACTTCTCAAGCTCACGCCATGTCGCTGACCGAAGCCATCCAGAGCACCATTGCCACTCACCCGGAATTGGCGTCACGAGTGGACAGCCGTCTGTCGGCTGACGAAGACGTGAAAGTCGCGAAGGGGGGCTTTTATCCGTCGGTGGACTTGAATGCCGCATACGGGCGCGGGTACAGCGATAACACCAACACCCGGGCGCTCGGCAAACACCACACGGAAATCCTCAATTACACCCAGTCGGAACTGCGGTTGCGGCAAATGCTCTTCGACGGGTTCAACACTGCCAACGAAGTCGAACGCACCAAAGGCGTAGTCAACTCCCGCGCCTATTACGCCCAGGGCACCGCCCAGGATCTGGCTTTGCGCACCACCGAGGTCTACCTCGAAGTACTCAAGCGCCGTGAGCTGGTGACGCTGGCCAAGAACAACCTGCAGGCACACTTGCGCGTCAACGATCAGATCGGCCTGCGCACCGAGCGCGGAGTCGGCAGCAACGCCGACGCCGACCAGTCCAGTGCCCGTCGGGCATTGGCGGAGAACAACCTCGACACCGCCGAAGTCGACCTGGCCGACGCCGAATCGAACTTCGCCGCCGTCGTTGGGCGCCTGCCCGATGAACTGGAAGCACCGCCCTCGATTCGCGGCGAAGTGCCTGCATCCCTGACGGAAGCCCAGCAGAGCATGGTGGAAAACAACCCGTACCTGAAATCAGCCCAGGCCGACGTGCAATCGGCCGAGAGCCAGTACGAAGTCGCCAAGTCGCCGTTCTACCCGCGCTTCGACGCTGAAGCGGCGGTGGGCGCCAACAACAACATCGCCGGTGAAGAAGGCCATGACAACGAATGGCGGGTCGGCGTGGTGATGAACTACAACCTGTTCCGCGGCGGCAGCGACAAGGCGCGCCTGCAATCGGACGCGCACAAGATCAATCAGGCGATGGACATCCGCAACAACGCCCTGCGCCAGCTCAACGAGAACATTCATCTGGCCTGGAACGCCATGGTCAACGCCAAGAAGCAAACCCCGACCGCCCGTGAGTACGCCGATACCAGCAAACGCGTGCGCATGGCCTACCAGGACCAGTTCGGCCTCGGCCAGCGCACCCTGCTCGATCTGCTGGACAGTGAAAACGAGCTCTACAACGCCAACCGCCGCTACACCGAAGTGCGCTACACCGAGGAATATTCGATGTACCGGATACTGGCGAACATGGGCCAGTTGTTGAGCAAACAGCGGGTCGTGCTGCCAGCCGATGCCATCGCCCAGACCGAAGTGAAAAGCGAAGCCCGTTTGCCTGATCTCAAATAACCCCCCCTGCAGGAGCTGCCTCAGGCTGCGATCTTTTGATTTGAACTGTTCAAGATCGCAGCCTGCGGTAACGCTTGCAGGGGGACGTGCAGAAACCGTTACCCATTGATGTAGCGCAACCGGAGCGATCACATTGACCAGCATGGAACCTGGCAACACAGGCGTTGATCCGCGCCTGAGCTTCGATGACCCGCTTCTGGACGGTCTGCTGATCCTCTGCAAACTCCATGGCGCGACGGTCAGTCGCGCCAGCCTGAGTGCCGGGCTGCCAATGGCACACCAACGCCTGAGCCTGGACCTACTGCCTCGCGCAGCGGCCCGGGCCGGATTGCAGGCACGCCTGCTACGTCGCGAGCTCAAAGACATTTCTCCACTCAACCTTCCCGTGATGCTCCTGCTCAGCCATGGACGCACCGCTGTCCTGCGCCGTTACGGCGAAGACGGTCGGGTGCTGATCCTGCCCAGTGAAGCCGACGGTGGCGAACAGTGGATCAGCCCGCAAGAGCTGGCCGAACACTACAGCGGCCAGGCCCTGTTCGCCCGGCCACGGCATGAACTCGAAGACCTGCGCTCGCCCCTCGTTCCCCGCGTACAGGCGTGGTTCAGAGACACGCTGAAACTGTCAAAATGGCTGTACAGCGATGCAATCCTCGCCAGCTTCCTGATCAATCTGTTGGGTTTGATGGTGCCGCTGTTCGTGATGCAGACCTACGATCGCGTAGTGCCGAACCAGGCCACCTCGACCTTGTGGGTCCTGTCCATCGGCCTGCTGATCGGCACCGGTTTCGAGCTGGTGCTGCGGGTGGTGCGCGCGCACTTGCTGGACACCGCCGGCAAGAAGACCGATGTGATTCTTTCGGCGACCCTGTTCGAACGCATAACCGGCATGGCGATGAAAGCGCGGCCTGCGACCATTGGCGGATTCGCCCAAAGCATTCATGACTTCCAGGGCTTGCGGGAGTTTCTTACGGCGGTGACCCTGACCAGCCTGATCGACCTGCCTTTCGCGTTGCTGATGCTGGTGGTGATCGGACTGCTCGGCGGCTGGCTGGTGGTGATTCCGGTGTTGGCGTTTCCGATCACGATCATCTTCGCCATGATCATTCAGACTCGTCTGCGCGACACCGTGCAAAAAAGCTTGAGCCTCGGCGCCGAACGCCAGGCGCTGCTGATCGAAACCCTCGGAGGCCTGGAAACCCTCAAGGCCTGCAGCGCCGAAAGCGAGCGCCAGCACAAATGGGAAAGCACCCACGGCGCCCTCACTCGCCTGGACAGCCATGCGCGCAACCTCTCGGCGCTGGCCACCAACGGCACGCTGTTCATCCAGCAGTTTTCCGGCATGGCGACCATCGTTGCCGGGGTCTACAGCATCATCGCCGGCAACCTCAGCGTCGGCGCACTGGTGGCGACCTACATGCTCGGCAGTCGCGTGCTGGCACCGCTGGGGCAAATCGCCGGGCTGATCACCCGCTACCAGCAAGCGCAGTTGACCATGAAGAGTACCGACGCCCTGATGTCGCTGCCCCAGGAGCGCGATGCCCGGCAGCGGCCGCTTGAACGCACGCAACTGCGAGGTGCACTGGATGTGGTCGGCGTGACCTTCCACTACAACGGCCAGGCCGCCCCGGCGCTGGCCAACATCAGCTTCAGCGTCAAACCTGGTGAACGCATCGGCATCATTGGCCGCAGTGGCTCGGGCAAAAGCACGCTGGGGCGCCTGGTGATGGGGTTCTACGAGCCGGAAGAAGGCCAGCTCCTGCTCGATGGCCTGGACTTGCGGCAACTGGACGTCGCCGACCTGCGCCATCAGATCGGCTATGTCGCCCATGACTTGCCGTTGCTGGCCGGCAGCCTGCGCGACAACCTGACACTCGGCGCACGCTACATCAGCGACGCTCGCATGCTTGAAGTCGCCGAGCTCACCGGCGTCACCGAACTGGCCCGGCAACACCCGCAAGGCTTCGACCGGCCCGTCGGCGAGCGTGGGCAATTGCTCTCCGGTGGTCAACGCCAGGCTGTGTTGCTGGCCCGGGCGCTTCTGCTCGACCCGCCGATCATGTTGCTCGATGAGCCGACCAGCGCCATGGACAACAGCAGCGAGGATGTACTGCGGCAAAAACTCCACGGCTGGGTGCAGGGCAAAACCGTGCTGCTGGTCACGCACCGCACCTCGATGCTCAGCCTGGTGGATCGGCTGGTGGTGCTCGACAACGGGCGAATCGTTGCCGACGGACCGAAAGAAGCGGTCATCGATGCATTGCGCAAGGGCCGCGTCGGCTCGGCGGCTGTCTAGATGCGAATACACAACCTGTGGCGAGGGAGCTTGCTCCCGCTGGGTTGCGAAGCAGCCGCCTGGTTGTGTCACCTGGATCGCGTCAGCAGTTTTTGCGACGGCTTCGCCGCCGGACGGGAGCAAGCTCCCTCGCCACAGGGTTGTGTTCGGCACTATTTCTCTTAACTGACGGGTATCGCCCATGTCTGCTCAAACGCCAGATTCAGCGCCCCGAGGCTACTTCAACAGCTTCGGCAAAAGCGCCGAAGTCGAGTTCATGCCGGAAACCGCCGGCGCTTCGTTGCAGGACTCGCCGCGCTGGTCGCGGGTGACCGTGTGGCTGGCCGCCGCGTTGCTGATCAGTGCGCTGGTCTGGGCCAAGTTCGCCGTGTTGCAGGAAGTCACCATGGGCGAAGGCAAGGCGATTCCGTCAAGCAAAGTCCAGGTCATCCAGAACCTGGAGGGCGGCATCGTCAGTGAAATCTTCGTGCGTGAAGGGCAAATGGTCAGCAAGGGCGATACCTTGTTGCGCCTCGACGACACGCGCTACCTGTCGAACAAGGGCGAAAGCGAGGCCGATCGCTATGCCCTGACCGCGCAAGTCGAGCGGCTGTCGGCTGAAGCGGAAGGCCGGCCTTTCAAGCTGTCGGAGGAAGTGATTGCCAAGGCGCCGCAAGTGGCCGAGGACGAACGCTCGTTGTACGAACAACGACAACGCCGACTGGCCAGCGAGCAACGCACCCTGACCGAACAACTTCGGCAAAAAACCCAGGAGCTGGCAGAGTTCCGCTCGAAAGCCGGGCAATACAGTTCAAGCCTGGCGCTGGTCAATCAAGAGATGAACATGTCCGAGCCACTGGTGAAAACCGGTGCCGTATCGCCGGTGGAGATTCTGCGGCTCAAGCGCAGCGCCGTGGAAATCCGTGGCTCGCTGAACGCCACGACGCTGGCGATACCTCGTGCTGAGTCAGCGATCGCCGAGATCCGCAGCAAGATCGACGAGTCGGAACAATCCTTCCGTTCGGATGCGGCCAAGGAGCTCAACGAGAAACGCACCGACCTGTCGAAAATCACCGCATCGAGCATCGCCATCGACGACCGCGTGACCCGCACCACAGTGACCTCGCCGGTCAAAGGCATCATCAAGGTTTTGAAGGTCAACACCATCGGCGGCGTGGTCCAGCCAGGCAGCGACATGGTGGAAATCGTGCCACTGGAAGACAACCTGTTGATCGAAGCCAAGGTCCGGCCTCAAGACGTTGCGTTCCTGCATCCTGGCCAGAAAGCCATGGTCAAGTTCACCGCTTACGACTACACGATCTACGGTGGCCTGAGCGCGAAACTGGAGTTGATCGGCGCCGACACCATCACCGATGACAAGGGCAACAGCTTCTATCTGATCCAGGTGCGTACCGATAAAAACCATCTGGGCGGGGACGCCAAGCCGTTGCTGATCATTCCGGGGATGGTGGCGACTGTGGACATCATTACCGGGGAAAAGACAGTGCTGGATTATCTGCTTAAGCCGGTGCTCAAGGCCCGCACCGAGGCGATGCGGGAAAGATAGTCCTGAATCCTTCCTGTGGCGAGGGAGCTTGCTCCCGCTGGGCTGCGAAGCAGCCCCAAGTGGTGTGTCCGGTCTATCGAATTCGCTGGTTTGGGGCGCGCTTCGCACTCCAGCGGGAGCTAGCTCCCTCGCCACAACGGGTCATCCGCCATGATTGCGCTGGTAAACCTCCTCCCCCATCGCCGCAATCTGCCCCTCGATCAACGCCTCGAACGGTTTCAGCAAAGGCGCAAACGAGGCCGGTGCCTCCAGGGTTTCCAGCGCCTGCACAATCGCTTCCACCGTCGACAACGCTCCCGGCCCCGGCGCCTTGCGCAGTCGATAGCGCGACACGCCACCCTCGGCCAGCGTCACTCTGGGCAATGCCGCCAGCAACGGATTGAGATGCAACATCTTGCGTGCCTTACGCCAGGTACCATCCGGGACCACCAGCAACAACGGCTCGTCAGACGCGGCATACGTCTGCAGCGGCTGTGCATCTTCACCGGGAAACAACAACCGCGCCCGATACCCTGGCTGATGCAACAGCGCCGGCAAATCCGCAAACACCTCACCGACGATCAACTCGGCATTCTGCAACCCGAGTGCCGCCAGACGTGCGGTGTTCAACGCATGATTCACTTCACTCGGATGCTGTAACAACAGCACCCGGGTGCGGCTGTCGAGACTCGGGATCAGCGGACACAAGCAATGACTTTGCGGGCGCAGACAACGCGGACATTGAATTCTGGACATGCTCTTCAGGCCTGATTGAGTTGTGCTTTGAGCAGATCGCGGAAGGTCTGGATCAACGGCTCGCGGCTGCGTCCCCGGCGCATGATCATGGAAAACGGTGCCTGATAACCGAAGGTCGCCGGCAGCAGCACACGCAAATCACCCTTGTCGGCCCAGGCCTGGGCGTAGTGCTCCGGCAGGTAACCGATGTAGGCGCCGGACAACACCAGAATCAGCTGCGCCTCCATACTTTCCACCGTCGCGGCGCTGTGCTTGAAACCGTGGCGGGCCAGTTCCGCCTGGCTCCAGTAACCACGACCGACCATGCGCTGCTGGGTAATGACCTGCTCGGGAATGCGCCGCTCGTTGAACAGCGGATGCCGCGAACTGCAATACAGCCAGTGCTGTTCGCGATACAACGGCATGTACACCAGACCGCTCATGCGCGTGGAGAATGCGCCGATGGCCAGGTCAAGACGGTTGTCCTGCACGCCGAGCTGCAACTCATAAGGGCTCATGACCGAAAGGTGCAAGTGCACCGCCGGGTGTTCCTGACTGTAGGCGCCAATGGCTTCAGCGAACGGCAGGGCCTTGTCGCTGACCGTGGAGTCGATCACTCCCAGGTTGAGCGTGCCTCGCAATTCGCCCTTGAGCGCGGCGGCGTACTGCTCGAAACCTTCCAGCTCGCCCAGCAGGCGCAGGGTTTCCTGATGGAACAACTCACCCTTGCTGGTCAGGCTGAACCCGCCACGGCCGCGATGGCAAAGCACCAGGCCCAGCGCCGATTCGAGCTGGCTCATGTAAGTGCTGATAGCCGATGTCGATAGATTGAGCTCCTGCTGGGCGTTGGCGAACCCCTGATGACGCACGACGCTGACGAAGATGCGCAAAAGTTTCAGGTCGGGTAAAGCGTTGGCCATGGGCACTCCTGCTCTTGTGGCGAGGGAGCTGGCTCCCGCTCGGCTGCGCAGCAGTCGTAAACCTGCTCATGTGGTTTGTCTGCCGGACTTGGGTGAATGGTTTGGGGGTGCTTCGCCCCCCAGCGGGAGCCAGCTCCCTCGCCACGGGGTTCCGTAGACCGCCTCAAGTCTATCTCCCTCCCCGCCATTAGTTTAGAAAAATCTGAACTAAGTATTTGCCCGTAGCGATTCTTCCCGGCCACTACATTTCGCAGAATCGCCGCCACAAGGTTCGCCCGTGCTTGCGTGAACGGCGAAACCCAATAAATAAAACAACGACGATGAGGCCCTACCCGTGGACAAGATTCTTCACCAACCACTGGGCGGCAACGAAATGCCGCGCTTCGGCGGCATCGCCACCATGCTCCGACTCCCCCATGTACCGACTGCTGCCGGCCTCGACGCGGCCTTCGTTGGCGTGCCGCTGGACATCGGTACTTCGCTGCGCCCCGGTACCCGCTTCGGACCACGTGACATCCGCGCCGAATCGGTGATGATCCGCCCGTACAACATGGCCACCGGTGCTGCACCGTTCGATTCGCTGTCGGTTGCCGATATCGGCGACGTGGCGATCAACACCTTCAACCTGCTGGATGCCGTGCGGATCATCGAAGAGTCCTACGACAACATCCTTGAACACGACGTGATCCCGCTGACCCTCGGCGGCGACCACACCATCACCCTGCCGATCCTGCGTGCCATCCATAAAAAGCACGGCAAGGTCGGCCTGGTGCACATCGACGCCCACGCCGATGTCAACGATCACATGTTCGGCGAGAAAATCGCCCACGGCACCACCTTCCGCCGCGCCGTAGAAGAAGGCCTGATTGACCCGGACCGCGTTGTACAAATCGGTCTGCGCGCCCAGGGCTACACCGCTGACGACTTCAACTGGAGCCGTAACCAGGGCTTCCGTGTGGTCCAGGCCGAAGAGTGCTGGCACAAATCCCTGGCGCCATTGATGGCCGAAGTCCGCGAGAAAGTCGGCGGTGGTCCGGTGTACCTGAGCTTCGACATCGACGGCATCGACCCGGCTTGGGCACCCGGCACCGGTACCCCGGAAATCGGCGGTCTGACGACCATTCAGGCGATCGAGATCGTTCGCGGCTGCCAAGGCCTCGACCTGATCGGTTGCGATCTGGTAGAAGTCTCGCCCGCTTACGACACCACCGGCAACACCTCGCTGCTGGCCGCCAACCTGCTGTACGAAATGCTCTGCGTACTGCCTGGCGTGGTCCATCGCTGAGGATCGGTCATGAACGAACGTGATCAGGTTTTGAACGCGGCGGCCGATCTGGTCGCCGCCTTCGCCCGTAACGATCGAGAAGCCTACTTCGGTGCGTTCAGCGCCGATGCCAGCTTTGTTTTCTACACCCTCGGCCAGCCGCTGCTGTCGCGCGATGCCTACCAGGCGTTGTGGGACAGCTGGCGTGCCGAGGATGGCTTCGAGGTGCTGTCGTGCACGTCGAGCAACGCCTTCGTCAGCCTGCAGGGTGACGTGGCGATTTTCATTCATGACGTTGCCACCGAGCTGCGCATGCAAGGGGAGCAACACTTCAGCCAGGAGCGCGAGACGATTGTTTTCAAGAAACAAGCGTCTGGCCAAGAACAACAAGGCCTATGGCTGGCCTGTCACGAACATTTGTCCGCAATGCCGGAAGGGCTGCCACCCCCTTAGCCAAACAGGTGACGCTCACACACGATGAGCGCGCCTTTATGATCGGAGCAGATCATGAATAACAACAACAAAGAAAAAAGCCTTAGCATCGAAACAAACGGGGTCGAACAGATTCCGGACAATGAGCGCACCGCCCGGCCCAGCGACCTGTTTCGCTTGATCTTCGGCGGCGCCAACACCTTTGCCACCGCCGTGCTCGGCAGTTTCCCGGTTCTGTTCGGCCTGTCTTTCCAGGCGGGCGTCTGGGCGATTGTCCTGGGCGTCGTGCTCGGTGCGCTGATCCTGGCGCCGATGGGCCTGTTCGGTCCGATCAACGGCACCAACAACGCGGTGTCTTCCGGTGCACACTTCGGCGTGCACGGGCGGATCGTCGGCTCCTTCCTGTCCCTGTTGACCGCTATCGCGTTCTTCTCGCTCTCTGTCTGGAGTTCGGGGGACGCATTGGTGGGCGGCGCGAAACGCTTGATCGACCTGCCGGAAACCGACCTGACCCTGGGTCTGGCCTACGGTTTGTTCGCGCTGCTGGTGCTGACAGTGTGCATCTACGGTTTCCGTTTCATGTTGTGGGTCAACCGCATCGCGGTGTGGGCGGCGAGCCTGTTGTTCCTGCTGGGCATCTTCGCGTTCGCCCCGGCGTTCGACAGTCAGTACGCCGGTACCGTGGCCATGGGTCAGGCTGGTTTCTGGGCAGCGTTCATCGGCGCAGCACTGGTTGCCATGAGCAATCCGATTTCCTTCGGTGCGTTCCTCGGCGACTGGTCGCGCTACATCCCGCGTGAAACGCCGAAAGGCCGGATCATGCTCGCGGTGATCGCCGCGCAACTGGCGACGCTGATTCCGTTCCTGTTCGGCCTCGCCACCGCGACGATCGTGGCGATCAAGGCACCGGACTACATTGCGGCCAACAATTATGTCGGCGGGCTGTTGGCGGTTTCGCCCACCTGGTTCTTCCTGCCGGTGTGTTTGATTGCGGTGATCGGCGGCATGTCCACCGGCACCACGTCGCTTTATGGCACCGGGCTGGACATGTCCAGCGTGTTCCCACGGGTGTTGTCGCGGGTCAAGGCCACGCTGCTGATCGGTGTGATGTCGATTGCCTTCATCTTCATCGGTCGCTTCGCGGCGAACCTGGTGCAGAGCGTGTCGACCTTCGCCGTGCTGATCATCACCTGCACCACCCCGTGGATGGTGATCATGATCATCGGCCTGCTGGTGCGTCGCGGCTTCTACTGCCCGGATGACCTGCAAGTGTTCACCCGTGGCGAGAAAGGTGGCCGCTACTGGTTCACCCACGGCTGGAACTGGCGTGGCATGGGCGCCTGGATCCCGAGCGCGGCCGTCGGCCTGTGCTTCGTCAACCTGCCGGGGCAGTTTGTCGGTCCGCTGGGCAACCTGGCCGATGGCATCGACATCAGCCTGCCGGTGACACTGGGCCTGGCCTCGGTGGTGTACCTGATGTTGCTCAAGATGTTCCCGGAAGCGCACGCGGTGTTCGGCCCGAACGATTCACGCAGCAAGAGCACGGACCCGCTCGTTAAACCGGCGATGCGGCAAGTCGCCTGAAAAAAAACGCACGAACCTGTGGACAACGCATGACCTGTAGGAGCGACGCTTGCCCGCGAAGAACGATGACGCGGTCAGGCTGACTCACCGCGGCACCCCATTCGCGGGCAAGCCACGCTCCTACAGCAATACATTCACAGGAATTGATTTTCAGCCTCACATAAAAAAGACAATCGGAGACACGCCATCATGGCTTTGGATTTATTCGTCGTACTCATCTACGCCGCCGCGATGCTGATACTCGGCTACTACGGCATGCGCAAGGCCAAGACCAACGAAGATTTTTTGGTTGCCGGTCGCAATCTCGGCCCTAGCCTGTACATGGGCACCATGGCGGCCACCGTCCTGGGCGGCGCGTCCACCGTGGGCACCGTGCGTCTGGGCTACGTGCATGGCATCTCCGGTTTCTGGCTGTGCGCAGCCCTGGGTTGCGGGATCGTGGCGTTGAACCTGTTCCTCGCCAAGCCGCTGCTGAAACTGAAGATCTACACCGTTACCCAGGTGCTGGAAAAACGCTACAACCCGATGGCCCGCTCGGCGAGCGCGGTGATCATGCTGGCCTATGCCCTGATGATCGGCGTGACCTCGATCCTGGCGATCGGCACCGTACTGCAAGTGCTGTTCGGGTTGCCGTTCTGGATTTCGGTAGTGCTCGGTGGTGGTGTGGTAGTGGTTTACTCGGCCATCGGCGGCATGTGGTCGCTGACCCTGACCGACATCGTCCAGTTCGTGATCAAGACCGTTGGCCTGATGTTCATCCTGTTGCCGATCTGCCTGTACCGCGTCGGTGGTTGGGATGAGTTGGTGTTGAAACTGCCGGCGGCGAGCTTCAGCTTCACCACCATTGGTTGGGACACCATCATCACCTACTTCATGATCTACTTCTTCGGCATCCTGATCGGTCAGGACATCTGGCAGCGGGTGTTCACCGTCAAGACCGCCAAAGTCGCTCAGGTTGCCGGCACCGCTGCCGGTATCTACTGCATCCTCTACGGCCTGGCCTGCGCCTTGATCGGCATGGCTGCACACGTACTGATTCCGGATCTGGACAACGTCAACAACGCCTTCGCCGCCATCGTGAAACTGTCCCTGCCGGACGGTATCCGCGGTCTGGTAATCGCTGCAGCACTCGCGGCCATGATGTCCACCGCCAGCGCCGGCCTGCTCGCCGCTGCCACCACCCTGACCGAAGACCTGCTGCCGAAACTGCGTGGCGGTAAGCAATCGAGCCTGGGCCTCAACCGCCTGGTCACCATGCTCACCGGTATCGTGGTACTCGGGATCGCCCTGGTGGTGAACGACGTGATCAGCGCCCTGACCCTGGCCTACAACTTGTTGGTAGGTGGCATGCTGATCCCATTGATCGGTGCGATTTTCTGGAAACGCGCTACCACCGCCGGCGCCATCGCCAGCATGGGCCTGGGCTTCGTCACTGCGCTGGTGTTCATGGTCAAGGACGGTCTGGATGCCAACACCCCGATCTACTACAGCCTGGCTGTTGGCCTGGTGAGCTTCGTCGTGGTCAGCCTGCTGTCCCGTCGTCCGGTGACACTGGCCAGCGCTGCCTAAGCTGAACACAACGAATTGATGTTTTCTTCGACGGGTGTGGCGTCGGTTGCCTCACCCGTTTTTTTTCACCTGGAGAAAATGTCGTATGAAGAGCCACGTGATTGACGAGTGGTAACGCCAGCATGGCGCAAGCCTGCTGTACTCAATACCAGGAACCCATCCAGCAGGGACGACAATCGATTTGGCGTGTCCCCATGAACAAAGCAGCCGTGCGTGCCGCCGTGCATCAATTCATCAGCCGCTTGCTGGAAGGCCGGGATGATTTCGACGACAACGCCAGTCTGGCGCAGTTGGGATTGGATAAAGCGGATATCGAAGATTTGATCTTCCATCTGGAAGATGAATTCGGTTTGACGGCTTTTACCGCCGAAGAAGACACGATGCTCAAGACCGCCAGAACGGCAAATGACCTGAGTCGGTTTTTAATTGAGATCGGGCGGCATTGACAGCCTGATCACCGCCCTATGCCTTGTACGCGCACCTGTAGCAGCGAAACTGCTCGCAAAAAACTCCAAGCGCCACGTACTTTCAGGCAGCCGACAGCATTGTCAACGTCCACTGCGAGCGTGCTCGCTCCTGCAGGACTACCGGCGGCGCTGCTGGCGTCGGCGCTGTTCGTCGTCCGTACGGATGGGCACAGGTTGCAGAGGCGGTTCGATCAGACCGAGTGCGACACCCAGGTCGTGCAGCCAATTTTGGATTTTCTCTTTCATGATGCCCCCTTCAGGGTAGTGCCGAGCGGCCAAAATTCTGTAGCCCCTTCGCACTGATAATAGTCCGAAGTCCTGAGCAATGCTCGCCCAAAGTGGCAATGATCTGTTACTGAATGGATCACAATCGAGCGCCATTAAATCATGCAATCGCCCGGGCCTGGCTTTGTGCCGACGGATAGACCGCTTGCTGTTCCTCGATCCACGCATTCAGGTTGGCCCCCACCATGCCCTTGCGCCACATCAGCCATGTGGTTGCGCTGGCAAAAGGCTCGGGGAGCGGGTGCACCGCTACGCTTTCACGCCCCGGCAGGCTGGCCAGCATCGACTCCGACATCAATGCCACGCCGGAGCCGGCAATCACGCACGCGAGCATCCCCGGGTAGGACTCGATTTCCATCGCCCGGCCCATGGCCGCGTGATCGTGAGAGAACCAGGACTCCAGGCGCATCCGATAAGAGCACCCTTGGCGAAAGGTGAATACCGAACGCCCTTCCACGTCACGCGCGCTACGCACCGGCGGGTGGTCGGCTTCGCTGATCAGCACCAGTCGTTCCTCACACAACAGCACGCCGTCGATCACTGCCAACTCTGGCGGCCCATCCACAAGTGCCGCATCGAGGCGGCCGGTGAGCAAACCTTCCAGCAGCTCACCGCTGGGTCCGGACTGCACTTGCAGGTTCACCGCCGGGTAGCGCCGGTGATAGCGGGCCAGCAACGCCGGCAGATGAATCGCAGCAGTGCTGTACATGGTGCCGAGAACGAAGTCGCCGGCCGGTTGACCGCCCTGCACCGCTGCATGGGCTTCGTCGTGCAAGGCGAACAACCTGGCGGTGTAGTCCAGCAGGACTTTTCCCGCAGGCGACAACTGCAGCCGCTGACGCTCGCGTACGAACAATTCAACGCCGAGTTGTTCTTCGAGTTGCTTGAGCCGTGTCGACAGGTTGGATGGCACCCGGTGCAGGCGTTCGGCGGCACGGGTGATGGAGGCTTCCTCCGCCACCGCCTGGAAGATCCGCAACTGACTGAATTCCACACCTTTCTCCAAAAATGAACAAGTCAGCCACTATTGTTCATCTATGAAGAAAGTCAATCAATCCCGACCTGACGGTTGCCTGTCTTCTCGCTCAGCTTTGACCCAGCGCCCTGCGCAATCGGCGGCGAACCCACTGCTCAGCGCTGACGAAGGTGATGCCCAACAACACCAGGACCGCGCCAATCACGAAGTTCAGGCTCAGCTCTTCGCCCAAGAGCAACACGCCGAACGTGACACCGAACAGCGGCGTCATGAACGAAAACACCGCCAGGTTTGCCGCCAGATAACGGCGCAACAGCCAGAACCAGATCAGATAGCTGAAGAACGACACCACCACACCTTGGAACAGCACGCTGGTGACCGCCACGGTGGTCAGGCTGACATGGGTGATTTGACCGCTGAGCAGCGCGATCAACAGCAGGCCGACAAAACCGACTACCAATTGATAGAACAACGTCAGTGTCACGGGCGCCTCAGACAGCCGCGAAGCCCTCACCACTACTGTCGTCGCGCCCCAGGCCGCACCCGCCATTACGCCCAGCGCGTCACCGAGCAGCATGCGGCGATCGAGGTTATCCCACGAAACCCCACCGGCAAACGCGATGCCGATCCCGATGAATGCCAGAATAATCCCCAGCCATTGCACCGGCCGTAAACGCTCACTGGGCAATAACCAATGCACGCCCAACGCCGTGAAGATCGGCGCGGTATAAAGAAACACCGACATGTGCGCTGCAGTGGTCAGTTGCAGGCCTTCTGAGATGAAGAAAAACTCCAGGCCAAACAAGGCACCGGCCAACAGCCCGCCTCGCCACGTGGAGCCGACCTGGTCCCAACCGCCCTTCCAGCAGATCAACAATCCTACGAGCAATGCAGACATGCCCGACCGCCCTGCCGCCTGCATGACCGGCGCGATGTCGGGTGCCGCCCACTTGATCATCACCTGCTGAACACCCCAGACCAGGCACAACCCCAGCATCACCTGCAGGGCAAATCCATCGGCGCTGCGCCGGGTGGCGCTCACCTTGAAACCTCGACATCACAAAACATGGCGGTGGCTCGACAGTTAAAGCAAAGCCCCGGCCTGCTTGTTGGCCAAGCGGTGCCGGGGCGGATTTCAGGCTGTAGGGTGACCTCGCAGGCAACACCCTGAAGTGTTGACTACAAGCAGCAATCAGCTCAGCTCAATACGATCGGCATGAATGACGATCTGGCCGTTCTTGTACAACGCACCAATGGCCTTCTTGAAGTTGCCTTTGCTGACACCGAACATGCTGCTGATAACGGTTGGGTCGCTTTTGTCGCTGACTGGCAAAGTGCCGTTGTTCTCACGCAACTTGGCGAGGATCTTCGAGTTCAGGCTGCTCGCCGCTTCCTGGCCAACCGGTTGCAGGCTCAGACTGATCTTGCCATCGGCACGAACTTCCTTGATGAAGCCCTTCTCTTCTTTGCCGGCGCGCATGAACTTGAAGATTTCGTTCTTGTGGATCAGGCCCCAGTGCTTGTTGTTGATGATTGCCTTGAAGCCCATGTCCGTGGCTTCGGCAACCAGCAGATCAACTTCCTGGCCGGGCGTGTAGTTGGCCGGAGTTTTGTCCAGGTAGCGGTCCAGACGCGCCGTCGCGGTGATGCGGCGAGTGTGTTTGTCGAGATAGACGTGCACCACGGCGTATTCACCCGCTGACATCTGACGCTTTTCTTCCGAGTACGGCAGCAACAGATCCTTGGGCAAGCCCCAATCCAGGAACACCCCAATGCTGTTGACTTCAACAACTTTCAAACTGGCGAATTCACCGACTTGAACTTTCGGCTTTTCAGTTGTTGCGATGAGTTTGTCATCGCTGTCCAAATATACAAATACGTTGAGCCAGTCTTCATCTTCGCTTGGAACATCTTTTGGAATATAACGATTCGGCAAAAGAATTTCGCCGTCCGCACCACCGTCCAGATATAAACCGAAGTTAGTGTGTTTAACCACTTGCAAACTGTTGTAACGCCCGACTAAAGCCATGTCCAATACCCTCATTACGTGGCGGCATTCTACCCGGTTTTGCGGGCCGCGTTCGGTGGGCGGTCCGGTGGTGGGAGAAAAACCTCTGAAGGCCGCAATTTTTCTGGGTTCGGCCACGACCGCTGGCCGCTCGTCTGATCGATCTGTCCACTTTCATGGCGCCCCAAGCAGCGCATAAAACGCCTTTTTCGAGAGCTGTTTTTATTTAAAACAGCGACTTAGGAAAAAACTCCAACAATTAACCGCCGTTTATTTTTCCTGTACATCGAATGCTTCAGGGGATATTTGCCAAGCAAATTGCAGGCATTTCCTGTACGATGCCTGGCCAAGTTAATTTTCTACAGGTTAATGGCCGCCATGCGCGTAAAAGCATCCAACAGCAAAGCAAAGCCAGCTCCAGCCGTCGAAACCAGCGAATCGATCAATAACCAGATCGCTGCATTCCTCAAATCCGGCGGTGAAATCCAGCAAATTGCCAAAGGCGTAAGCGGCCAGACGTTCGGCCCGTCCAAGCAGATCACGCTGGGCAAAAAGTAAAAACCACGCCTCACCTGGTCCCTGGGCGCTTTGAGCTTCGAAGCGTCTGGACTGGAACTCTGCAATAGCCTCCCCCCCAACATCACCAATCTCGTAAAAATCGACGAACGGCCCTCGATGCCTGTCATTCGCCGGTATCCTTGCACGCGTCTAGATCAAGCGTTTCAGCAGGCCAAACCGCCTGCACTCGCTGTTCATGGAGTGACGCATGCAAAAACTCTCCTGCCTTTGCTTACTACTCGGCGGTCTACTGGCGTGCTCCGTTGCCCAAGGTCAGGTTTTTCAGCGCGAGCTGGGCGATTTCGACCTGAAACTCGGTACCAACCCAGCTCGCAGCATGGCCCAGGGTCTGGTCAAACCTTCCGCCGTCGGTTCATTCCATGGTGGCCTGGACCTGACCCATGACAGCGGTTTCTACTTCGGCCAATGGTCACCCAGCATGGGAATCAGTCCCGGGAAAAATCTCGAAATCGATTCCTACGCAGGCTTTAAACAGCCCTTCGACCAAACGCTCGGTTACGAAGTGGGCATCATTCATTACAGCTATCCCGAAGTGGAAACCCTCGACAGTCAGGAACTGTTCGCAGGCTTGACCTTGCTGGGCAGCCGTTTCGGCGTTGCGTTGAGCAACGACCCGGACAAACAGAACAGCACCCTGTTCGCCAATCTCAGCGGCAATGAGCCCTTCGGCATCGGGATCAGTATGAAATACACCACCCACCAGTTGAATACTCCGGTGGCTGTGGACGGTGGTTACGTAGGCAGTTTCACTGATTGGTCGGTGAAGTTGTCCCGCCCCTTCATGGGAATCGACCTTGACCTGATCTACAGTGATTCCAGCCTCAGTGGCAGCACTTGTTCAGCCTATTCCGGGCACAACAACCAGTGTGACGGACTTGTCACACTCAAGGCCGAACGCAGCTTCTATTGATCGGCTGAACTGCCGGCCTCCTCTTGCGTTCACATGAGAATCAGATTCCGAAGCCAGGCCTTCGCAAGGATTCGCCCATGTCTCGCTGGTTAAAATACATCGCCTGTGCACTCATTTGCAGCCTGACCCTGGGCGCGTGCAGTCGCATGGGCCTGGCCTATCGCAACCTCGATGTGATCATTCCCTGGACGCTCAGCGATTACCTGGACATGAACGGCGAGCAGAAAGGCTGGTTTAACGAGCGCCTCAAGGAACATTTGAGTTGGCACTGCTCCACGCAAATGCCCGGCTACCTTGACTGGCTGGACCGCTTGCAAAACATGGTCGCCAGCAATCAGGTCACCGATGCCGCACTGCAGGACCGCGCCACCGAAGCCAAGCAGGCGATCGCCGAAACCGCGCGGGAAATCACTCCGTCAGCGGTCCAGTTGCTGCGGGGGCTGGATGACAAACAGGTGGCAGAGATGAACGAGGCGTTCGCCAAAGACCAGCGCAAACGTCAGGAGAAATACCTAAACCCCTCCCTTGATCAGCAGATCAAGGATCGCGGCGAACGCATGGAAAAGCGCCTGAATGACTGGCTCGGACCACTCAGTCAGGCCCAGCGGCAACGAGTAGCGGCGTGGTCGAATGCCTTGGGCGACCAGAATACGGAGTGGATTGCCAACCGTGCTCACTGGCAAAAGCAATTCAGCGCAGCGGTAGCCCAACGTCAGAGCCCAGAATTCCCACAGCGAATCGAGACGCTTCTGGTCGACCGAGAACGCCTGTGGACACCGGCTTATCGGCAGGCCTTTGCCAAAACCGAAGCGCAAGCGCGTTCGCTGTTTGTCGACCTGATGGCAGAAAGCACGCCGGAACAACGTCAACGGCTGCTGACAAAGATTGAAGGCGTGAAGAAAGACTTCAGTGATCTGAAGTGCCTGAAAGCGGCAAAGCAGGGTTGAAGATCAAAAGATCGCAGCCTGCGGATGCCGTGTGCCGCAGACTGCAAACTAGTGATTCAGGCGATCTGCGCTTTCGACGCGACCTCATCAAACGTCAGCTCATCCAGCGCATCTTCCTGTTCATCGAGCACTTGCCGAGGATGCTCATTGCCCGGAATGCTGCTGTCGATCAGGCTCAATAAACTCGAGCCCCGGGGCGTCAGAATGTAGTTGGCACCGGTGCCGCCCTGTTCCTCAGGCCGAGGTTCGATGTAGCCCCGCTCCAGCAGGAGCTTTTCATATTCGCCCGCCACCGCTTTCAGATGGTCAAGGTTCTCTGTCTGTTCACCCTCCGACGCCTTTTCTGCTGCGTATTGCTCGGCATAGGGCCGTGGGGTAAAGCTGGCTTCGCCGCGCTGCACCTCGTGCAGCAAGCGCTCGATCAAATCCCAGTTATAAGTCGTCATCCTGCAACCTCCGGTGCCCGTGAGTGGGGGCTTCATAGTGTGTGACCGGCAGGCCGGGGGGCCGTTCACCCTGGATTTTTCAGCCCGACCGACCGGCGGCATGTCGAATTCCAGGCATGCCAAACGACTAGGCTGTGTAAGTCACTCCCAGCCCCACGCAGGAGAAAAAACAATGAACGTTCAGAACCATCCCGTCGTGTCGCGGGAAGAATGGCTCGCCGCCCGCAAGCAACACCTGGCCCACGAAAAAGCCTTCACCAAGGAACGGGATAAACTCAGCGCCGAACGCCGCGCCTTGCCTTGGGTGAAAATCGACAAGGACTACCACTTTCAAGGTCCGAACGGCGAATTGAAGCTCGCCGACCTGTTTGGCGGCCGCAGTCAGTTGATCATTTACCATTTCATGTTCGCCGAGGGCTGGGACGAAGGTTGCCCCGGGTGTTCGTTTCTTTCCGACCACATCGATGGCGCCAATCAGCACCTGGCCCACCATGACGTTGCAGTGGTGGCGGTTTCCCACGCACCTTTCGCCGAATTCCAGGCATTCAAGCGACGCATGGGGTGGAAGTTTGACTGGGTCTCGTCAGAGGGCTGCGATTTCAATTACGACTTTGGCGTCTCGGCCAGAGCTGAAGATGTCGCCGCCGGCAAGGCCACCTACAACTACGAAAAAACTGACGGCTCCGAGGAAGAACTTCCGGGCCTCAGCGTGTTTTATCGCAACGAGGATGGCGAAATTTTTCACACCTACTCAACCTATGCCCGAGGCCTGGACATGCTGGTGGGTGCCTACAACTACCTGGATTTGACGCCCAAGGGGCGAAATGAAGAGGAGATCATGGAGTGGGTGAAGCATCACGATAAATATGACGATAATGCCCCGGCAAGTTGCTGCCATGGGTGAATCTGAACTTTTTCCATGCTTGAGGCCTCAACCGGTTAACCCGCCTTAACCGGAACTGAGGCCTGACACATGAAAAACCTGCTCAAGCTCACCCTCGCCGCCACCCTCGCTTGCGCACTGCCTGCCTGGGCCTGTACGCCCGAAGAGGCCACGGCCAAACGCGAACAACTGGCCAAGGAAGTCACCAGGCTCACCGAACAGAACCCGGCCAAGGCCAAGGAAATCAACGATGAGTTGCAAAAAATGGACCTGGGAACGGCTGCGAAAGACCTGCCGGACAAGTGCCAGTTGATCGATCAGCGTTTGAAAGAGCTGGGAACGGCAGAGAAGAAGGCCGACAGCTGAAAACAGACATAAAAAAACCCGGGCTTTGCCCTTGATGCTGTTCACGTAAGAGAACGTCAGCAACCTGTGGCGAGGGAGCTAACTCCCTCGCCACAAGTACAATGTTCGTCCTTAGGTGAAGAGAATCAGGACTTTGTCCGGGTTTTTTCCAGAACGCTACGGCGCTTTATTCAGCCGCCGGTGCTTCCGGCTTGCGACGTTTCAGCGGGGCCATACCGTCCTTGCTCACCAGCGAATCGCTTTTCGGGCGATTGACGCTCTTGCGTTTGGTCGGGGTCTTGGCGGCGGTTTTCTTCTTGTCGCCCTTGGCGTCGGTCTTTTTCTTCTTCACGCCGACGGCCTTGCCCGAAGCCTTGACCTTTTTCGGTCCGCCGTAGGTGCCTTTGACTTCCTTGATGGTGCGGCGCTCGAAGCTCTGCTTGAGGTAGCGCTCGATGCTCGACATCAGGTTCCAGTCGCCGTGGCAGATCAGCGAGATGGCCAGGCCATCGTTGCCAGCGCGGCCGGTACGACCGATGCGGTGTACATATTCGTCGCCGCTGCGCGGCATATCGAAGTTGATCACCAGATCCAGGCCGTCCACGTCGAGACCGCGAGCGGCGACGTCGGTCGCCACGAGGATTTTCACCCCACCCTGCTTCAGCCGGTCGATCGCCAGTTTGCGATCTTTCTGGTCTTTCTCGCCGTGCAGCACGAACGCTTTGTATTCCTGAGCCACCAGACGACCATAGATACGGTCGGCCATCGCCCGGGTATTGGTGAACACGATGGCCTTCTGGTAGGTCTCGTTGGCGAGCAACCAGTTGACGATCTGTTCTTTGTGCTGGTTGTGGTCAGCGGTGATGATTTGCTGACGGGTGGTTTCGTTCAGCTGGCTGACCGCGTTGAGCTGCAGGTGCTCAGGATTGTTCAGGACCTTGGCGATCATCTCGCGCAGACCGGAGCCACCCGTGGTAGCGGAGAACAGCATGGTCTGCTGACGGTTGGTGCACTCATCGACCAGACGCTGCACGTCATCGGCGAAGCCCATATCGAGCATGCGATCGGCTTCGTCGAGCACCAGCACTTCAACTTCTTTCAAGTCGAGGTTACCGGCGTTCAATTGCTCGATCATCCGCCCGGGCGTACCGATCAGGATGTCCGGCACCTTGCGCAGCATGGCGGCCTGGACCTTGAAGTCTTCACCGCCGGTGATCAGGCCGGATTTGATGAAAGTGAACTGCGAGAAGCGTTCAACTTCTTTCAGGGTCTGCTGGGCCAGTTCACGGGTTGGCAGCAGGATCAGGGTCTTGATGCTGACGCGGATCTTGGCCGGCCCGATCAGGCGGTTGAGGATCGGCAAAACGAACGCAGCGGTCTTGCCGCTACCGGTTTGCGCTGTCACCCGCAGGTCACGCCCTTGGAGCGCCAGCGGAATGGCCGCTGCTTGCACAGGCGTTGGCTCGACAAATTTCAGCTCGGCCACGGCTTTGAGCAGGCGTTCGTGCAGGGCGAATTGGGAAAACACGGGTGCTACCTCGAAGAAATACAAAAAATCAGCTGCATAGGGTAACGGTTTCGAGCGCCGAGGCCGAGTTTCTTTATGCAAACGACAGTAAACAGTGGCTTTTTTGTTGCCTGATTTGTCTCCGAAGGTAATCCAAAGCGTCTTAAATGCTCTAATCGCCCGTCGCGTCTCACAGAAGAATCGTTTTTACCCATGGATATCAAACAGCTCTGGCTCAACGCCCAAGACCTTTGGGGTGCACTCGATCAACATCCCGTCGTGCATGCCGGCCTGGCACTGGCAATGCTGCTGGTCATAGCGCTGCTGCTCGGACGAGTGGCGCGCTACCTGATCCTGCATGCCAGCCGAATGCTTGGCCGCCAGCCTGCGTTGCACTGGATCAACGACTTTCGTCACAACAAGGTGTTTCAACGCCTGGCGCAGATGACGCCATCGCTGGTGATCCAGTTCGGCCTGCACCTGGTGCCGGAACTGAGTAAAACCGCGATGATTTTCCTCGGCAATGTGGCGCTGGCATTCACCGTGCTGTTCCTGATCCTGGCGATCAGCGCGCTGCTCAATGCCTTGCTGGACATCTACGCCCGCACCGAACACGCCCGCACCCGCTCGATCAAGGGTTATGTGCAACTGACGAAAATGGTCTTGTACGTATTTGGCGCGATCATCATCGTCGCTACGCTGATCGATCGCTCACCGCTGTTGCTGCTGTCAGGCTTGGGTGCCATGTCGGCGGTGATCCTGTTGGTCTACAAGGACACGCTGCTGTCATTCGTCGCCAGTGTGCAGCTCACCAGCAATGACATGCTGCGGGTGGGCGACTGGATCGAGATGCCACAGGTCGGCGCCGATGGCGATGTAGTGGACATTACGCTGCATACGGTCAAGGTGCAGAACTTCGACAAGACCATCGTCTCGATCCCGACCTGGCGCCTGATGTCCGAATCGTTCAAGAACTGGCGCGGCATGCAGGCTTCTGGCGGCCGCCGGATCAAGCGCAGTCTGTTCATCGACGCCAGCGGTGTGCGTTTTTTGCGTGATGAAGAAGAGCAGAAACTGGCGCAGGTGCATCTGCTGACCGACTACATGTCCCGCAAGCAGGCCGAACTCAAAGCGTGGAATGAAGCCCAAGGCAACCTCGCCGCCATGTCGGCCAACCGCCGACGCATGACCAACATCGGCACGTTCCGCGCCTATGCACTGGCCTATCTGAAAAGCCACGCGCAGATCCAGCCGAACATGACCTGCATGGTCCGGCAGATGCAGACCACGGCACAGGGCATTCCGCTGGAAATCTATTGCTTTACCCGAACCACGGCGTGGGCCGATTACGAGCGGATCCAGGGGGATATCTTCGACTACTTGCTGGCGGTGCTGCCGGAGTTTGGCTTGAGCCTTTATCAGCAGCCCAGTGGCGGCGACTTGCGGGCCGGGTTGTTGCCGGCCCTGCTGGGTTCAAGCCACATTCCCGAGCCGGAAAAAAACCGTATGTAAGGGGTTCAACAGGTCAAGTGGCTAGGTTTTGAAGAGTCGCCGCACATCAACGGGGTCGGCATTCCCGCTTGGGTCAATAGCGAGGAAATACTTCAGCTGCCACTGCTGCGTCTTGATAGCTTGCCGGGCGACGGGCCGGGACCACGGCGGATACACGCGAATCGCTCGCTTACCGCCTTCGCCGGCAATCGACATGACACCTTTGGCAGCCAATATCTCCCGGTCAAACACAAACTGCCCGTTATGGGTTTCATCGCCAACGCTCACCACCACAAAGGCGACGCCATCGTCGCGATCGAGTGGTGCAATCTCGCTGGTCGGCGTTGGCCGTTTCCACAACGTGACGAACTGGCCAATCTTGGTCGGCGTGGTTTTCGCCACCCGGAAGACGATCACCTGGCCATCGAGGCCGAAACGGAAGGCGCCATACTCGGCACTTTCCTCCTCGCGCCGCGCTTCATCCGTCAACGCCAAACCTGCGCGCTTGTAGATCTGCTCAATGGCGGCGATCAAGCCCTTCATGTCCGACTCCGCAACGGCAACACTTCTCGCCTGACGCCCAACCGGCTGATCCAGACCGCCATCAAAATCACAGAGCCACCGAGCAACAACCGCCCCAACTGCTCATGCTGATTCCAGATCAGCAGATTGATCAGCAACCCCACCGGCACATGCAGGTTGTTCATCACTGCCAGCGTCCCGCCATTGACCAGGCAAGCGCCCTTGTTCCACCAGTACAGCCCCAATGCGGTCGAGACCAGGCCGAGGAACAACAACACAGCCCATTGCAACGGTGCTTCGGGTAGGAAATTCTGTTTGCCGAACAGCAGGAACGCCGGCAACGCCACGGCCAGTGCCCCGAGGTAGAAGTAGCCGAAGCGCCGATAATGCGGCAGATCACTCGGGTGTCGTGCGACCAGATGCTTATAGAGCACCTGCCCGGCGGCATAGGTGAAGTTGGCCAGCTGCAGCAGCAGGAACCCCATGAAGAAGTCGGGATTGATCCGGTCGAAGCGAATCACCGCGGCGCCCGCGACCGCCACCAGTGCCGCGATCAAGGCCCAGGGATTGAAGCGACGGTTCAGGGCATCTTCGATCAGGGTCACGTGCAAGGGCGTGAGGATGGTGAACAGCAACACTTCCGGCACCGTCAGCACGCGAAAGCTCAGATACAGGCAGACGTAGGTCACACCAAACTGCAACGCGCCGATCAGCAGCATGCCGCGCATGAACGCCGGTTCCACCGAACGCCAGCGCGTCAACGGAATGAACACCAGCCCCGCCAGCAGCACGCGCACGAGCACCGCGAAGTAACTGTCGACATGACCGGCCAGGTACTCACCGATCAAACTGAAGGAAAACGCCTGGATCAGCGTGACAAAAAGTAGATAGCCCATGCTCGCCTCGTTTCGAATGGCGGCGACGATAGCGGGTTTTGCCAATGATCGCGACCAGTCAAACAATACAAAAACCTGTGGAAGCGGGCTTTTATGCCACCCCATCAAATCGTGGGCAAAAAAAAGCCCGATCTCGCTAAAGCGTTCAATCGGGCTACGGCACTCAGGAGCAATAAGTGCAAAGGGAGGTTCGATGCGCGTACAGGCTTGAAGGGTTGCGCCAGGTCACTAGACCATCGAGCGATTATCTGGCGATTAACAGGTCAGGCCACTTGCGATAGCTTGGCATTGGCCTGGTTCAGGCCTTTCTCCTGGAAGTCGCCACCCAGGTTCATGCCTTCGGCATGGATGAATGTCACATCGTGGATACCGATGAAGCCCATGACCTGACGCAGGTACGGTTCCTGGTGATCCGCCGTGCTGCCGGCATAGATACCGCCGCGCGCCGTCAGCACATAAGCGCGCTTGCCGCTGAGCAGACCTTGAGGCCCGGTTTCTGTGTATTTGAAGGTGACGCCGGCGCGCAGCACATGGTCCAGCCAGGCTTTGAGGGTGCTGGGAATTGCAAAGTTGTACATCGGCGCGGCCATCACCAGTACGTCTGCGGCCAGCAATTCGTCTGTCAGCTGGTTAGACCGCTCCAGCGAAACCTGTTCGATGTCGCTGCGTTGTTCAGCGGGCTTCATCCAGCCACCCAGCAGGTTGATGTCCAGATGCGGTACCGGGTTGACGGCAAGGTCACGAACCGTGATCTGATCCTGCGGATGAGCGGCTTGCCATTGTTTGATGAACGTCTGGGTCAGTTGACGGGAAACCGAGTCTTGCTGACGGGCACTGCTTTCGATGATCAGAACGCGGGACATGGGATGTAGGCTCCATCTGAGAATGCTGTAAGTCGATGGAGTGAAGGTTAAACAGAGTCATATCGATGAAAAAGCGCAAATAATTGCTATAACCCATCAATAAATTCGTTTATAAGCGGAGCATGCCCGTCAGGTTTGCTCCGTTCGGTGTCATTTCGGGGTGCAGCTCAGCTCGATGCGCAGTTTGATGATGTTGCGGCTGAACTTGGCGGTGACGTTTTTGTGTTTGCCAGCCGGTACATCGATCTTTCGGGTGCGTGGAGCTTCCGGGCCGTTGCTGAAAACCGCCTTGCAGCTGGCATCGACATCGCCATAGTTGGCCACCCGAATGGAGCCGATATCGCTATCGGTGTCGAAGGTTTCGTAATCGATCTTCAGGCCATTGAGGTCTTTTTTCACATCGATCGGGTAAGCAGACGCAGTCAGCGGCAACAGGCCCAGCAGTACGCAACCTGATACCAGACAACACATTTTTTTCATTGAGCAGTCTCCAATAAGAACTGCCCAGCTTAGGACAAGAGGAGCACATCATGAAAGCGCCCCGCGTGACCCTTGATCAATGGCGAACACTTCAAGCCGTGGTCGACCACGGTGGTTTCGCCCAGGCCGCCGAAGCGCTGCATCGCTCGCAATCCTCCGTCAGCTACACCGTAGCGCGGATGCAGGATCAGCTTGGCGTGCCATTGCTGCGCATCGACGGGCGCAAAGCAGTGCTGACCGAAGCCGGCGGCGTGCTGTTGCGACGGTCCCGGCAACTGGTGAAACAGGCCAGTCAGCTCGAAGACCTGGCTCACCATATGGAGCAAGGCTGGGAAGCCGAAGTGCGCCTGGTGGTCGACGCCGCCTATCCGAGCGCTCGCCTCGTCCGCGCGTTGACCGCCTTCATGCCGCAAAGCCGAGGTTGCCGGGTGCGATTGCGCGAAGAGGTGCTATCAGGTGTGGAGGAAGTCCTGCTCGAAGGCGTCGCCGACCTGGCGATCACCGGGTTCAGCATTCCGGGCTACCTGGGTGCGGAATTAAGCGACGTCGAATTCGTCGCGGTCGCCCACCCGGAACATTCCCTGCATCGCCTTAACCGCGAACTGAGCTTCCAGGATCTGGAAAGCCACATGCAAGTGGTCATCCGGGACTCCGGTCGCCAGCAACCACGGGACGTCGGCTGGCTCGGCGCCGAACAGCGCTGGACGGTCGGCAGCCTGGCCACCGCCGCGACATTCGTCGGCAGCGGCCTGGGGTTCGCCTGGTTGCCCAGGCACATGATCGAACGAGAACTCAAGGAAGGCACGCTCAAGCTGCTACCTTTGGATCAGGGCGGCAGCCGTAACCCGAGCTTCTATCTGTATTCGAACAAAGACAAACCCCTCGGGCCAGCCACACAGATTCTCGTCGAATTGCTGCGCACCTTCGACACTGCACCACTAGACGCACCGTTCGCCGCCCCCGAACAAGCCTGACACGGAGTGTATGCATGGCCTATTTCGAACATGAAGGATGCAACCTGCACTATGAGGAATATGGTCACGGCACGCCGTTGCTGCTGGTCCACGGGCTGGGTTCCAGCACGCTGGACTGGGAAAAACAGATACCCGCGCTGGCTGCACGCTATCGGGTGATCGTCCCGGATGTACGCGGCCACGGTCGCTCCGACAAACCCCGCGAGCGTTACAGCATTGCCGGCTTCAGCGCCGACCTGATCGCGCTGATGGAGCATCTGAAGCTGGGTCCGACACATTATGTCGGACTTTCCATGGGGGGCATGATCGGCTTTCAACTCGGGGTCGATCAGCCACAACTGCTTAAAAGCCTGTGCATCGTCAACAGCGCGCCGGAGGTCAAATTACGCAGCCGTGACGACTATTGGCAATGGTTCAAACGCTGGAGCCTGATGCGCGTGCTCAGTCTGCGCACCATCGGCAAGGCCTTGGGCGGCAAGCTGTTCCCCAAACCCGAGCAGGCAGATTTACGACAAAAGATGGCTGAGCGCTGGGCAAAAAACGACAAACATGCTTATCTCGCCAGCTTCGATGCCATTGTCGGTTGGGGTGTTCAGGAACGCTTGTCGAAGGTGTCCTGTCCAACCCTCATCATCAGCGCCGACCGTGACTACACTCCGGTCGCGTTGAAGGAAAACTACGTAAAACTGTTGCCTGATGCGCGGCTGGCAGTGATCGCCGATTCGCGTCATGCCACTCCGATGGATCAACCCGAACGCTTCAACCAGACACTGCTCGAATTTCTCACCGCAGTCGACACCACCAATCAGGATCTCTGACCCATGCTGAAAAAAATCGTCCTCGCCGCTGGTTCCGTTCTGTTTGCCGCCAACCTTATGGCCGCAACGCCTGCCAAGGCGCCGCATGTTCTGCTGGAAACCACCAACGGCCAGATCGAAATCGAACTGGACCCGGTCAAGGCTCCGATCAGTACCAAGAACTTTCTTGAGTACGTTGACAGCGGCTTCTACAACAACACGATTTTCCACCGTGTGATTCCGGGCTTCATGGTCCAGGGCGGCGGTTTCACCCAGCAAATGCAACAAAAAGAAACCAAGGCGCCGATCAAGAACGAGCACAACAACGGCCTGGTCAACGTGCGTGGCACCTTGTCCATGGCCCGTACCTCGGTGCCGGACTCTGCCACCAGCCAGTTCTTCATCAACGTCAAGGACAACGACTTCCTCGACCAGGGCGACGGCTACGCGGTGTTCGGCAAAGTCGTCAAAGGCATGGATGTGGTCGACATCATCGTCAACTCGCCTACCACCGTTCGCAGCGGCATGAAAGACGTACCGGCAGATCCGGTGTTCATCAAGTCGGCCAAGCGCATCGACTGAAACCAAGCTGGACAAGGATGTCCGAGCGGTTGCCGGCTCTGTCGGCAACGCTCAATCCGTTCAAAGGAGAGCCCGTTAACGGGTAAACACCGATGCTTTATCGCCGTTTTGAAAAACTGATCGACATCTTCCGCGACGCCCCTTCGGCCGCTCCGCCGGATCGCGTCCTGCCCTTCTATACCTATTACCTCAAACAGGTCTGGCCAAGTTTCGTCGCCCTGTTGATCGTCGGCCTGTTCGGCGCGCTGATCGAAGTCGCGCTGTTCAGCTATCTGAGCCGCATCATCGACCTGGCCCAAGGCACACCCAACGCTGACTTTTTCAAGGTGCACGGCCTTGAACTGGCCTGGATGGTGGTGGTGGCGCTCGTCCTGCGGCCGATTTTCGTCGGCCTGCATGATCTGCTGGTGCACCAGACCTTGAGCCCGAGCATGACCAGCCTGATTCGCTGGCAAAACCACAGCTATGTGCTCAAGCAGAGCCTGAATTTTTTCCAGAATGACTTCGCCGGCCGTATCGCCCAGCGCATCATGCAAACCGGCAACTCCTTGCGCGATTCAGCGGTACAAGCGGTGGACGCCCTGTGGCATGTGCTGATCTACGCGATCAGCTCGCTGGTGCTGTTTGCCGAAGCCGACTGGCGCCTGATGATCCCGCTGCTGACGTGGATCGTCGCGTTCATCAGTGCACTGTATTACTTCGTACCGCGAGTCAAGGAACGCTCGGTGGTGTCCTCCGATGCGCGCTCCAAACTGATGGGGCGGATCGTCGACGGCTACACCAACATCACCACCCTGAAGCTGTTTGCCCATACCAACTTCGAACAGCAATACGCTCGCGAAGCGATCAAGGAACAAACCGAAAAGGCCCAACTGGCCGGCCGCGTCGTCACCAGTATGGACGTGGTGATCACCAGCATGAACGGCCTGTTGATCGTCGGCACCACCGGCCTGGCCCTGTGGCTTTGGACGCAGTCGCTGATCAGCGTGGGCGCCATCGCCCTGGCCACCGGGCTGGTGATCCGCATCGTCAACATGTCCGGCTGGATCATGTGGGTGGTCACCGGCATCTTCGAAAACATCGGCATGGTTCAGGACGGCCTGCAGAGCATCTCGCAACCGGTCAGCGTCACCGACCGAGACCAGGCCAAACCCCTGGCCGTGGCCCGTGGCGAAGTGCGTTTCGAAGACGTGGATTTCCACTACGGCAAACAGAGCGGGATCATCGGCGGGCTCAACCTGACGATCAAACCCGGCGAGAAGATCGGCCTGATCGGTCCGTCCGGTGCCGGCAAATCAACGTTGGTCAACCTGCTGCTGCGTCTCTATGACGTGGAAGGCGGGAGGATTCTCATCGATGGCCAGAACATCGCCGATGTCAGTCAGGAAAGCCTGCGTGAACGCATCGGCATGATCACCCAGGACACGTCGTTACTGCACCGTTCGATCCGCGACAATCTGCTTTACGGAAAACCCGACGCCACCGATAGCGAACTCTGGGAAGCGGTGCACAAGGCCCGGGCCGACGGTTTTATCCCAATGCTTTCGGACGCTGAAGGCCGTGTCGGTTTCGATGCCCACGTCGGTGAACGCGGTGTGAAACTCTCCGGTGGCCAGCGTCAGCGCATCGCCATCGCTCGCGTGCTGCTCAAGGACGCGCCGATTCTGATCATGGACGAAGCCACATCGGCACTGGACTCGGAAGTCGAAGCGGCAATCCAGGAAAGCCTCGAGACCCTGATGCAGGGCAAAACCGTCATTGCCATCGCGCACCGGCTCTCGACCATTGCCCGCATGGACCGCCTGGTTGTGCTGGAAAACGGCAAGATTGCCGAAACCGGCAGCCATGCCGAATTGCTGGCATTGGGTGGGTTGTATGCGCGGCTGTGGCAGCATCAGACGGGTGGGTTTGTCGGGATCGATTAACTTCAGATCACCCTGACCCCTGTGGGAGCGACGGTGCGACGATTCGACTTGCCCGCGATGACGGATTCACATTCAACATTGATGTTGACTGATATTCCGCTATCGCTGGCAAGCCAGCTCCCACAAAGACTCCTTGCCAATTACGCCTGCCGGTAAGGCAAGGCTGTCCGCGCTTCTTCGGCATACGCCAACACCCCCAGCCGCTCCTGTTGCAGAAAGTCTTTAACCGCCGCTTTCAGGCCTGGATGGCGCAGGTAATGCCAGGAATGGGTAATCACCGGTTCGAACCCGCGAATCAATTTGTGCTCGCCTTGAGCACCCGCATCGAAGCGTTGAAAGCCGTTGGCGATTGCGTAGTCCATGCCCTGATAGAAACAGGTCTCGAAATGCAGGCGATCGAACTCTGCCAGGCATCCCCAATAACGGCCGTAAAAACTGTCGCCCCCCACCAGGCTGAAAGCCATGGCTACCGGCCGTGAACCTTGTTTGGCAAAAACGACGCGGATCGATTGCGGCATGCGTTCGGCCAACAGGCTGAAAAACGCTCGCGTCAGGTAGGGCCGTTGCCGACGCACTGCGTAGGTGTTGGCATAGCAGGCGTAGACAAAATCCCACTGCACCTGACTCAACTCACGACCTTCGAGCCACTCGAAATCGAAACCCTGCCCCGCCACCTGTTCCCGCTCTTTACGCATCTGTTTGCGCTTGCGTGAACTCAGTACATCGAGAAAATCCTGGAAGTCCCGATAGCCGCGGTTTTGCCAGTGATACTGGCAGCCGACACGTTGCAGCCAGCCCGGCTGCTCGGCCAGCGCCGCGTCAGTGAACGGGTCCGTGAAGTTGATGTGCGCGCTCAAGAGTTGTTCGATCTCCAGATAACCCGGCAGGCTTTTCAGCAATTCGGAACCATCCTCCACTGTGGCCGCCAACAAACGCGGCCCGCTGACTGGACTGAAAGGCACTGCGGTCAAAAGCTTCGGGTAGTAATCGATGCCCGCGCGTTCGCAGGCATCGGCCCACGCGTGATCGAACACGTACTCGCCGTAGGAATGCCACTTGCGGTAGCTGGGCAATGCGGCGATCAGTCGATCACCTTCGGTGTGCAACAAATGCTCGGGTTGCCAACCGGAGTGAGGTCCGACGCTGCCGCTGTCCTCCAATGCGCTCAGGAACGCGTGAGACAAAAATGGTTGTGTCTCGGGTACCAACGCATCCCATGTTTGCGCAGTGATTTCAGACAGACTTTGCAGGCGCTGCAACGGCATTACACATCTCTCTCATCGATGGCATGAAGCTTTGCGAGTATCGCCCATCGCCATCCGTTGCACACGATCAATTCGACGACAGCGCTCTAAATCAAGAGTTCGCGACGACTCGGCATCGTCATCGACATGCCATCACATTGCCACTTCCTTGTAATAAACCATCGCGATACTGGCGCCTGTTTTTAGAGCGTCGGGTTCTAACCCGGCCACTGTTTTCCGTCCATCAATGGTCGGTTGTGCCCTGGATGGCTCAGCCATCCACTCTCATCTTCGGAGATTGATATGCGTCTTGCTTCCACGAAAACTGCGGCAGCCCTGTGTGGCGGTCTGTTGCTGGCCATGAGTGTTCCGGCCAGCGCCGCAGTCGACGCCAAACTGCTCGACATGCTCAAGGCAAACGGTTCGATTACCAACGCGCAGTACAGTGAACTGCAAGCCGAGCTGGCCCGGGATCAGAAAGAACAGCAAATCGCCCGCCAGGCTCAACAGGAGACTAACGAGCAGATCGCAGCGACCGCGAAGAAAACCAACGAACTGAGCACCTTCGACCAGAAACTGGCGTGGGCTGCCAAGACCCAGTTCAAGGGCGATGTGCGTTTCCGCCAGGAAAACGTGCACAACGATGGCGTGTCGAACAACAAAGACCAGGATCGTCAGCGCATTCGTGCCCGCCTGGGTGCCTATACCGAAATCAACCCGCAAGTCGACACCGGTATCCGAATCGCCACCGGCAACAACGACGACGCGCGTTCTACCAACCAGAGCATGGACAACTACTTTGACAAGAAGCAGATCTGGCTGGATCAGGGTTACGTCGACTACCACCCCGACGCGATCAAGAACCTGCACCTGGTGGGCGGCAAGATGCCACAACAATGGGTCAGCATGGGCGACGTGATTTGGGATAGCGACATCAGCCCGGAAGGCCTGTCGGTGTCGTACAAGTACCCGCTGAGCGGCAGTACCGAGCTGTTCGGTAGCGCCGGTCACTACACCCTCAAGGACAACGTCGATGGCGACGGCGTGCAGTTCAAACACGACCTGCGCCTGTACGCGGGCCAGTTGGGTGCACGCTTCGGCATCACCGACAACCTTAAGCTGACCCTGGGTGGCAGCGTCTACGGCTACGACAACGACGACGACATCATCCCCGGCGGTACCTCGATCCCGGCTGCACTGGCCATCAACGGCAACAGCCCGAACGAACAATTCAAGCTGTTCGAAGGTTTCGGTCAGCTCGACATCGGCGGCCTGCCAATGCCGCTCTCGCTGTACGGCCAGTACGTCAACAACGACGATGCCAGCAACGATCAGGATACCGCCTGGCTGGCCGGTTTGAAGACCAAGGTCTACGGTTTCGCCATCGACTACAACTACCGCGACGTGCAGCGTAACGCTGTGGTTGGCGCGTTCACTGACTCCGACTTCGCCAACGGCTTCACCGGTTCGCGCGGCAGCAAGTTGAAAGTGAGCTACGAGCTGGACAAGAACTTCAACCTCGGCGCGACGTACTTCATGGCCAACTCTGACTACACCAACGCCACGCTCAAAGACTCCGACATCAACACCCTGCAACTGGATGCTGAAGCGAAGTTCTGATTCACCCCGCTACACGACTCGGGCAGGGAGGCCCGAGGCGCTTTTACAGCCTGGCGTTGGCCCGACGGTCCCCATCATCCGTGCGCCGGACCAACGCGAGTCTGTTTTACCGACCTTGCAGCCTGCCTTGTGCAATCAACGACGATCTCCCACCCGCGAATGGCTTTTGCTCCAGTCGTTCAATAAGCTGTACGCCACTGCCAGCAACGTCGGACCGATGAACAGCCCGATGAAGCCAAACGCAATCAACCCGCCAAACACGCCCAGCAACACAATCACCAGCGGCAGGTTTCCGCCGCGGCTGATCAGGTACGGTTTGAGCACGTTGTCCACGCCACTGATGATGAAGGTGCCCCAGATGCCGAGGAATATTGCCATCCCGTAGTCACCTCTCCATGCCAGCCAGGCGGTGGCTGGAATCCACACCAGCGGTGGCCCCATGGGAATCAGGCTAAGCATGAACGTTACGATGCCGAGCACCAAAGCCCCCGGCACACCGGCAATCAGGAAGCCGACCAGCGCCAGAACGGCCTGGGCCGCTGCCGTACCGATCACGCCGTTCACTACCCGCTGCACCGTGCCCGCCACCAATTCGATGTAGTACCCGGCCCGTTTACCGATCAGGCGCTCCAGCAAGCCATGGACAAACGCCGCCAGCCGCGGACCGTCGCGATAGAAAAAGAACACGAAAACAATGCTCAAAGTCAGTTCGAGAATGCCGCCACCAATCTGCGCACTGCGCGCCAGCAGCCAGTTACCGACCTGACCGAAGTAGGGTTTGAGCGACACCATCATGGCCGCGCCCTGCTGATCGACACTGTTCCAGATTCCCAGCAGTCGCTCACCCACCAGCGGAATGCTGCCCAGCCAGTCCGGCGCTTGCGGCAGACCATCGACCTGCACATCCTTGATGAACGCCGTGGCGTCGCGCACATGGTCCGCCAGGTTGAAGCCCAGCCAGACCAGAGGCGCTGCCACCAGCACCATCCAGCCCACGGTCAACAGCGCCGCCGCCAGGGATTCGCGACCATTTAGCCAACGGGTCAGCAAGCGCATCAGTGGCCAACTGGCAAACGCCAGCACCGCCCCCCAGAACAACGCTGACCAGAACGGTGCCATCACCCAAAAGCTCGCGCCAAACAGCACCAGGAGCAGGATCTGCACCAACAGCCGATCATTATTGATCATCTAAAGTCTCAAAAAATCAGTTCGAAAGAGTTGGCGAACGCGTTACGCGCGTTCGCCGGGTTAAAGCCTAGCGCAATAGCTGGATGTGCAGGCCAGAGCCTTCGACGCTGCCGGTTTCCAGCCGTGCCGCACGCACGCCCTGAGCGATCAGCGCCTGCCGCCAGGCTTCGGCAGCAGGCCCGGAAACACTGACCCGCAACGTCGTGTCCAGGTTCAGACCACGGGAAATCAAACGCAGCCAGGTGTCATCCGGTGCATCCGTGAGTTTGGGAAAGTCGAGTTCGCCGGTGCTTTTGAGTTCACGCAGCAAGGTCGCCGAGGTCGGCAGCAAATCGCCCAGCGGCGCAGCGGCATCGAACTGCTCGACGTGCAGGTAGGCTTTGCGATTGCCGCGGGTGATGCTGTAGAGCGCCACCAGTGTGTTGTCTTTCGGAGCAGCCAGGCGCAACAGCAGGTACGCCTGCTCATTGTCGGCGCCATAGAGCTTGGCGTTGCCGAAGACTTCGTTGGCCCACAGGCTGCTTTCACCGCAATCACGGGCCTGGCACCAGAACAGCAACTGGGCGTCCTGTTTCTGCAAGGCTTCGCGGGCGGCCGTGAATGCTTCGGTGGATGAATGCTCCGGTGGCAGCTCGTAGGTCACTGACGTGGCATTGCCACGGGCGCTGACCTGGCCATCGAAGCGCAGCTGGCCGCTGATCTTGCGGATCGAACCCAGTGGGTAAATTCGCTCGATGTCGACCGGAACGCGATAGTCGACGATCTGCGCATCGGCCATGCGCGGCACGATCGGCAAATCCTGACTGCCAGGCACATCAGCGGCCAACAACACGGGACTGAAACTGCACAGTGCCAACAGACTGAGGGAACGCATCGATAGACTCATCGGATCAGCATGGCCTGGGCACCCTTGATGACACTCGCTTCATCGGCGCGCTGTGGCACCAGCAAGCCACGTTGCACCGCAGGACGCGCCTCCATGGTTGCCATCCAGCGTTGCAACGCCGTCAAACCTTCCACCGAGACACCGGACCACTCGTAGCCACGTACCCAGGGGAACGTCGCGATATCGGCGATGCTGTAGTCGCCGGCAAGGAACTCGACGGCTTGCAGGCGCGTGTCGAGGACTTCGTAGAGGCGACGGGTTTCGTGCTGATAGCGATCGATTGCACCCTGCAGCTTTTCCGGGAAATAACGGAAAAACACGTTGGCCTGGCCCTGCATCGGGCCGATGCCGCCCATCTGGAACATCAGCCACTGCAATACCACCGAACGCCCCTTGGGGTCGGCTGGCAAAAGCTTGCCGGTCATTTCAGCGAGGTAAATCAGGATGGCACCGGATTCAAACACGGCAAAATCGCCGTTGGCGCGATCGACGATCGCCGGAATACGCCCATTGGGATTGATCTTGAGGAAGTCCGCGGACTTCTGTTCCTTTTTGTCGAAACTCAGGGCATGCACCTTATAGGGCAGGCCGAGTTCCTCGAGCACGATAGAGACCTTGTGGCCATTCGGGGTCGCAGCGGTGTACAGATCTATCATGGTTGTCTCCCATTTCAACCCGACCAGCCTCGACAGTTGCCTGGTGCAAGTCAAGGAATGGCGAAGAACCGATTGAAACAGTCTGCGACAAGGTCGGCACCGGACTCGTCGTTCAAGTGCAAATGGTGGCCACCAGGCAGCTGTTCACGGCTAAAGGGTAGACGCTCCAGCAATTCTGGATGTTTGGCGAGCATGCCGTCGGCGGCCACCACCAGTTTTGCCGGACAACTCACCCGCTTGACGAATGCCATTGCCTGTTCGGTCGTAAGACGCAGCGGCGATGGCAGCGTGAGGCGGTTATCGGTGCGCCAGGTGTAACCGCCCGGCACCGGCATCAAGCCACGTTGCGCCAGCAGTTCGGCGGCTTCGCGACTGACCGCCACCAACCCTTTCATTCGAGCCTCGACGGCTCGATCGAGGGTGTCGTAGACCGGTTTGCGTTTTTCTTGCAAATCCAGCTGCGCTTGCAGGGCCATGCCCATGCGTTCGGCCGCATTTTCGCCCTTGTCGGTAGGCGGAATGACGCCATCGATCAAGGCCAGATGAGTGACTCGCTCCGGCAAAGACCCGGCGATGATCAAGGACGCGATCGCCCCCATGGAGTGCCCCAACAGGGCAAAGCGCTTGAGGCCCATTTGTTCGGCGACTTGCAGTACATCGTGGGCATAGTCCCACATGGCGTACCCCGCGCCGGGCGGGCGATGCCCGGAATGGCCGTGCCCTGCCATGTCCAGTGCAATGATGCGCAGACCTTTAAGCTTCGGCGCCAGTCGGGCGAAGCTGTTGGCGTTGTCGAGCCAGCCGTGCAAGGCAATCACCGGCAATCCGTCTTCCGGGCCGAACAGATGCGCCGCCAGCTCGATGTGCGGCAGGCTCAGGCGGACTTCTTCAACGACGTGACTCATGCGCAATCCTGTGGGCGGCGTCCTTCCCATTTGCTGAACAGGTTTTTCAGCAACAGGGCGGTGTCTTGCGGACGTTCGAGGGGAAACATGTGGCCACCAGGCATGGTCAGGGACTCTCCCAAAGGCATGCGCCCGACCGAACTGGCGTGGTGGCGCATCACCACCCGGCTGCTGCGCCCGCGCACCACCGCCAGCGGCACTTTCAATTGTCGCGTGCGGCCGGGGCTGGTGTGGGGTACGCCACGGTAGATACTGATTTCCGTGGCCGGGTCGAAGCGCAGGCGCAGCTTGTCACCGACCTTGTGCAAGCCGTGTTGCAGATAGGCGTCGAAACATTCCGGATCGAAGCTGCGAAACAGGGTTTTGCCGGCGAAATAGCGGCGGGCACTGTCGAGATCGGCGAACTCTTCCCGCCGCCCCAGGGTACGACCCGCCGGGGTCAGGCGATCGATGAAACCCAAACGCTTGGCCGCACGGATCACCCATTGATCAGTCCGGGTCAGCACGGGGGAATCAAGCATCACCACGCCGCGATAGAGATGAGGACAGCGCAACGCAGCGTGCTGGTGCAGTACGCCACCAAAGGAATGGCCGACACCCCAAACCGGTTCCGGCTGCTGCTCCAGGTGATGAATCAACTCATCCACCAGGTTGTACCAGTTGTCGTCCGCCGGAAACCGCGGGTCATGGGCGTGCTGCTCCAGATGCGTCACCTGATACTCGGGCGCCAGCGCCGCGAACAGTTTGCCGTAGGTACCCGAAGGAAACCCGTTGGCGTGGGCGAAAAATATCTGTTGCGACATACCGGCAAATCCATGAGCGAAAACAGGTGTTGATTGTCCGTAAGACCACGTACTACAGCAATGACCGTAACTGACAGGAATGATGACAGTCCGGTCAAAGCTATGGACTGCTCTCAACGTGCCGGCGGATTCTCGCCCAACGGCACCACCGCCATGGTCAAGCGCGACACGCAACTGGCCTTGCCCTCATCACTGGTCAGGCGGATGTCCCAGACATGGGTCGTGCGCCCGATGTGAATCGGCTTGGCCACCGCCGTCACTCGCCCGCTTCGCAGGCCGCGCAAATGGTTGGCGTTGATTTCCAGGCCCACGCAGTAAAACTTGCTGGCGTCGATGCACAGGTAACTGGCCATGGAGCCGACGGTTTCAGCCAGCACCACCGAAGCGCCGCCGTGCAGCAAGCCATAAGGCTGGTGGGTGCGGTGGTCGATGACCATGCTCGCGGTCAGCGACTCTTCATCAAAGGCTTCGAAGCGGATGTCCAACACTTCGCCAATAGTGTTCTTCTGGATTGCATTCAACTGTTCGATGTTGGGGGTGGTGCGCCACAAACTCATCACTGGATTCCTTGTTGGTTTTGTTCGTGACTCAATCCTGCCACAGCACTGCTTCGCTGCGCTCGCTCCATTCTTCGAATTGCCCACCGTAAGCCGCTTCGATGACGTTGCGCTTGATCTTCAAGGTCGGCGTGAGGAAGCCGTTTTCCACGGCCCAGCTGTCCTTGACCACCACCAGACGCCGCAGACGTTCGTGCTTGTCGAGTGCGGCATTGACCTCCTCGAGCAGTTTTTCCAGGCTTGAATGCAACCCCGCGCGCGCCTCCTGTTGCCCGACGGCCGAGAGTACGCATAGCCCCAACGGCGCACTCAAGCCATCGCCGACCACGCAAACCTGTTCGATGCGCGAATGCACCGCCAGGCGATTTTCAATCGGTGCCGGTGCCACGTATTTACCCTTGCTGGTCTTGAAGATTTCCTTCAAACGCCCAGTCAGGCGCAAGTTGCCTTCGGCGTCCTCTTCGCCTTTGTCGCCGGTCCGCAGGAAACCGTCCTCGGTGATGGTTTCAGCGGTTTTCTGCGGTTCCTTGAAATAGCCAAGCATGGTCGCGCCGCTGCGCACCAGCACTTCGCCCGATTCCTCAATGCGCACTTCCACCTCGGGGCATGGCTTGCCGATCCAGCCGGGTTTGTTCTGGCCCGGCAGGCATATGTGCGAGTAACCACAGCTTTCGGTCATGCCGTAAACCTCCAGCACGTCCAGGCCCAATTTGCGGTACCACAGCAACAAGGTCTGTGGCACCGGCGCGGCACCGGACAAGGCCACGCGCAACGCATCAAGCCCCAACCCGGCGAGCACCTTGTGCCCTACCCGCTTGCCGATAAACGGCAAGCCGAGCAAAAAATCGAGGCGTTTTGCCGGGATCTTGCTGTACACGCCCATCTGGAATTTGGTCCAGATCCGCGGTACGCCAAACAGCGCCGTCGGTCGCGCACGTTTCAGGTCGGTGAGAAAAGTATCGAGACACTCGGCAAAAAAAACGGTTTGCCCGGTATAGATCGAGGCCAGTTCGACGAACATCCGTTCCGCCACATGGCACAACGGCAAATAGGACAACAGTCGGTCCGACTCGTTGAGGCCGAACAACGAAGTGCCACGTGTGGTCGCAAACCCAAGGTTGCCGAAACTGTGCATCACGCCCTTTGGCATGCCGGTGGTGCCGGAGGTGTAGATGATCGTCGCGAGTTGATCGGCGGCAGGCTTGGGATCGTCCTGGATCGGTGAGCTGCGTTGCAGATCGGCCCAGCTGAAATCGAAGGTGCCAGGCGGATGCAGCGGCAGGCTGATCGTCACCAAGTCCGGGCTCACCCCTCGGGACATACCGGGCCAGTCGTCGAGTTTGCCAATAAAGGCCAGGACCGCTTCAGAATGCTCCAGCACCTGGGCCACGGATTCGGCCGTCAGGTTCGGGTACAGCGGCACCGAGACATGGCCAGCCATCCAGATCGCCAGGTCGGCAATGATCCAGTGGGCGCAGTTTTTCGAGATCAGGGCGATATGGCTGCCTTGTGGCAACTCCCGCGCTCGCAACCAATGTGCTGCACAGCGGGCCTGATGGCCGACGTCGGCCCAGGTCAGGGTCTCGACTTGCCCACCGCCAACGGGCTGCACCAAAAAGCGCTGGCGTGGATGACGGGCTTCACGCTCGTAGAAAACGTCCAGCGGCAAACGAAAAGCAGCAGACATGCGACTCGCTCCTGTTTTTTTGTTCTGGAGCAAGCGTAGTCAACCAAGCAAGTGCTTGGTTAGCTATTTTGTACGATTTTTTTCAAGCCCTCTCTGCCTGTAGAAGCGAGGCTTGCCCGCGAAGGGAGCCTCTGAATTGCCAAAAGCTTCGCGGGCAAGCCTCGCTCCTGCATAAGAAAAATCAAAGACGGCTATGGGTGCTTGACGCTGTTGAGCCTCATCGAGCCGACCAGCAGTTCACTGCCTTCGAGTTCCGCCAGCCCGGCAGTGCTGATCCGCTCCGGTGGGTGTCCGGCACCGTGTTGCAAATAGCTCAGCAAATTGCCCACCAACGGGTTGTGACTGACCAGCAGTACGTCACTCACCGCAACCATCTGCTCGGCCACTTTGTCCGGATCAGTGTCCGGTGTCAGCCAATCGACAGTGCGGATTTCCGGTTCGAAACCCAACGCTTCGCGCACCAACTGCGCTGTTTGCTGTGCGCGCAGGTAGGGGCTGGCGTAGATCGCGGTCAGCGGCTGGCCGATCAGCAGTGCCGCACTGCGCAATACTTCTTCACGACCGTGGTCCGTCAGTTCCCGCTCCGAATCGTGGGGGCGGGAGCCGTGTGGTACGGCTTCACCATGACGCAATACCCAGAGTTTCATAGCTTGGGTTCCTCATCTCGGGCCGGATGCGGCGCTGGCGCCACGACGTGCGGCGCTTCACCTTCCGGCGTACGCGGCGTCGGCCAATCGGCGAACGGCCAAGGCTTCTGGTCGCTGTGAAAACTGCCGAACCGACCGATCTGAGCCAGGAACTGGCTCAGACTGTCGCCGAAGTTCATCAAACTGGCGCTCGGGGCGCCGTAAATCAAACGATAGATCAACTGCACCAGCACCACGGCACCCAGGATGAATTGCGCCACTTGCCAGACCAGCACAAAAACCACCATCCACAACACCCGCAGCAGGATGGATTCGTACTTGGCTTCTACTTTCTGATCGTTCATGTCTCACTCCGTTCCGGTTAAGGGGTGGGCTCAGTTGAAACCGCTGGTGGAAATAAAGTCGACATCGGTTTTGGGTTCACCACGCATCAACAGCGCGATCACCTGTTCCAGCGTGCGCCCTTCGAACAAAATCGCATGCAGCCCGGCGACCAGCGGCATATAAACGCCCACCTCCTGGGACTTGGCCTTGAGCACCTTGAGGGTGTTCACGCCTTCGGCCACTTCACCCAGGCGATTGACCGCCTCTTCCAGGCTCAAGCCCTGACCGAGGGCAAAACCGACCTGATAGTTGCGGCTTTTCGGCGAGGAGCAGGTCACGATCAAATCGCCCACGCCCGCCAGGCCGAGGAAAGTCATCGGGTTGGCGCCTTGATTGACCGCAAAGCGGGTCATTTCCGCCAACGCCCGGGTGATCAGCATGCTCTTGGTGTTTTCGCCCATCTCCAGTGCCACGGCCATGCCGGCAATGATTGCGTAGACGTTTTTCAACGCGCCGCCCAGTTCCACGCCGAATCGATCCGCACTGGCGTACACACGGAAGGTGCGGCCATGCAGCACGGCCTGAACCCGCTCGCAGAGTTCCTCGTCTTCACTGGCAACCACCGTGGCGGTCAGCGCATGTTCGGCGATTTCGCGTGCCAGGTTCGGCCCGGATAACACGCCGATGCGTGCTTGCGGGGCAATTTCTTCGAGAATCTGGCTCATCAATTTGAACGTATGAGCCTCGATGCCTTTGGTCAGGCTCACCAGCATCTTGCCGCGCAGACGCTCGGCGTGCGGCGCCAGCACCGAGCGCAACGCGCCGGATGGCAGCGCAACGAAACTCAGATCGCAGGCTTCAAGGGTGGCTTGCAGATCGGTGACCGGCGTCACGCCGGGCAGAATCTTGATGCCCTTGAGATAACGCGGGTTCTCACGATTGACCCGAATGGCTTCGGCCTGTTCAGGGTCACGCATCCACTGCAGGACCTGGTGACCGTTTTCGGCCAGCAGGTTTGCCACGGCGGTACCAAAACTTCCGCCTCCCAGGACCGCAATCGGGCGCTGTTCAGTCATATGTAATCCGTTAATCCATACCAGTGGCGATGTCGGCATTATACGGAGCGCCCCAGTGTCGGCCAGCCCCTGTGTCAATTACCGGCGCAAGTTGAAAGGTGCAGGATAAAACCCCAGGAAAATGCTGACATCGTGACTGGAAAAGTCATCGGCCTCGGTTAACATGCGCGCCATCAATTGCTGACAAGGATGTGTTGTGTCACTGGGTTCTCCTTCACCTCGCTCGCCGTTGGTGCTGGCGCTGGTCTTCAGCTCGCCATTGCTGGCAGACGACTTGTTCCTCGATAGCGAACCGTTGCCGCAGGTGCTGACGGCCACGCGCCTTAAACAGTCGCCAGCGGCCGTTCCGGGAAGCATGACCGTGATCGACAGTGCGCTGATCAATGCCACGGGTGCCCGGGACATCAGTGAAGTGCTGCGATTGGTGCCCGGAATGATGGTCGGCAACATCAGCGGCAACCAGGCGACGGTGAATTATCACGGCACCAGCGCCAGCGAAGCGCGGCGCATGCAGGTATTGATCGACGGTCGCTCGGTGTACCGCGCCGGCCTGGCTACGGTGGACTGGAGCGACATTCCGGTGGCCATGGAGGATATCGAGCGCATCGAAGTTTTCCGCGGCCCGAACACCGTCAGCTATGGCGCCAATGCGCTGATGGCGGTGGTCAATATCATTACGCGCAACCCGGCCGACAGCCATGGCACGCGGATGAAAGTCACTCGTGGCCAACGCGGCATCAACGATTTTTACGCCAGCCAGGGCGTGGGTTGGAATGACGGAGATCTACGCCTGTCGTTGTCCGGCCAGCAGGACGACGGCTTCGACACCGACCGCAACGGCGCCGATTATCGCGACAGCCGCCGTTTGAATCGCTTCAATCTGGCCGTCAGCCAAGCGCTCGACGAACGCCAAAGCATCGATTGGCAATTGAACGCCAAAGAAGGCAGTAATCAGCGGCCGTATACCTACCGTCCAGTGTTTTCGGGGATTACCCGTGCCGGCGACAATTCTGACGTCACCGCCAAGGATTACGCCGGCTCGTTGCGTTGGAACCTCGATATCAATCCCGACCACAGTCTGTATGTCCAGAGCTCAGCCCAGCATTGGGATCGCCAGCAAACCTGGCGCGCGTGCGATGCCGAGATCTCGTTCAGTCCGCAACTGACCGAACTCTGGCAGCTCAACCCAAACTACACCGAACGCCTGGCACGCAATATCGAACGTTTTACCGGCCCCGGCGCCCCTCCCGGCGAGGCCACCGAGCAAGCATTGGCCAACCAGGCGCTCGATCAATGGCGAAATGGTGCCCGGCAGACCGTTTGCGGCGACATCGATCAAAGCACCCGGGAGACCCGCTACGATCTTGAACTGCAGGACACCCTGAGTCTGTCCGATAGTCTGCGACTGGTCAGTGGCTTGAACTATCGTTACGACCGGGCAGATTCCGAGACTTACTTCAATGGCACCCTTGATGACACCACGTGGCGGGCATTCGGCCAACTCGAGTGGCGCGCCAGCGAACACTGGCTGCTGCAAGGCGGCGCGATGTTCGAAGATACGCAGTTGATCGGCAACTCACTGACGCCGCGGGTGGCGGTCAATTACCTGATCAACCCGCGCCATGGCTTGCGGGCGGTGTACTCCGAAGCCATCCGTTCGCCGGACATGTTCGAAAACAGCGTCAACTGGAGTTACCGCGTCACCAACCTGCAACCGACGGCCTATGGCCAGTCCAGCGCCCGTTACTTCGTCAAGACCCGCGGCCCCGGCAATCTCGACCAGGAACATATGCGCTCTCGCGAACTGGGTTATAACGGATACTTCGCCGGACAGAGGCTCGCTCTTGACGTAAAGCTGTTCCATGACGAAATCACCGGCATGATCAGCGAACCGCTGCGCAACAATCAGTTCATCGCCAGTAACGCCAACACCGCACGATTTTCCGGAGCGGAAACCCAGCTCGACTGGCGTGTCGACGACGCTGACCGTTTGCGCTTTACCTACGCCTACGTCGATGTCGACGCGAGCAATCCCCAGGACGCACAACAGACGGCTCGCAATAGCGGTTCCGCCGGCTGGATGCGCGACTGGGGCAAAGGCTGGAACAGCGCGCTTTTCTACTACGGTGACGACGCCTTGAACGGCTACCGCTTCGAACGGATCGACACGCGCATCGCCAAACGTATCCGTCTGGGCAAAGCCAGCCTGGAATTGGCTGGCGTGCTCCAGCACCGCCTCGATCATCAACCGACCACCTTCATTGACAATAATTATGACGAGCGCCAAGTGATGTACTTCAGCGCGGAGCTGGCACTTTAAGATGGCTTATTGTCCGCCACGCCAGACGCCAGGCCTGGGCCATCTGCTGGCCATGCTGTGCCTGGTGGTCAGTGGCTGGCTCGGCAGCCTTTCGGCCAACGCCGCGGACATTCTGTTGACCGGGGCAGAAGACAGCTCCGGGGTGCAATCCTTCGTTCAGGCCCTGCGCGAGTTGCGACCTGCCGATAACGTGCGTTTCCAGCCGTTGGCCACTTTGCCGGCACCGGGCAAACTGCCGGTGGACATCCGTTTGATCCTGCTCGATTTGCCGAGCCTCGACTGGCGCCTGCAGGACAGCCAAGGCCCGCCGACCCTGGTGTTGCGTATCAGCCGTCTGCAAGCCCGGCAACACTTGGGTGACGCGGTGCCTGCACAGCTGAGTCTGCTCTGGAGCGATCCACCTGCGGACCGCCAGATGCGCCTGATTCAAATCCTGTTGCCCCAAGTGAAACGCATTGGCGTGCTGTATGACAGTCACAGCGAGTTCCTCTTGAAAGAACTGCGCCAGGCCGCCCGGCCACTGGGGCTTGAGGTGGTCAGCGAGCGCTGGGACAACACCCAGGACAGTCGCCCCTTGCAAACGCTGCTCAACAAAAGCGACGTATTGCTCGGCCTCGATGACCCTGATCTGTACAACTCGAAAACCGCGAAAAACCTGTTGCTCAGCAGCTATGCCCGACAATTGGCGCTGATCGGCCCCAACGCCGGATTCGTCAAGGCTGGAAGCCTGGCCAGCAGTTACAGCGATCAAAACGATTGGCTGGCGATGCTTGATCAATTGCTCGACCAGCCACCCGCCGCTTGGCCGCGCACGTATTACCCGCACCGTTTCAAAGTCTCAAGTAACCCGCAGGTGGCTCGTTCACTAGGTATTGAGCAGATCAATGAATCTTCTGTTGCAACCCTGCTGGCCGAAGGAGAACGCCGCCCATGACCTTCCGTCGCCGTTGGGACATCAATACCCGCACCCAGATCATCAGCCTCGGCCCTGCCCTGCTGTTGACCTTGCTGTTGATCAGTTTCTTCACGTTCGTGCGGATCCAGGACCTGCGTCAGGAGCTCAACCACACCGGCCAACTCATCGCCAACCAGCTCGCTCCGGCCACGGAATACGGGGTGATTTCCGGCAACAACGAAGCGCTGGAAAGTCTGCTCAAAGCCACACTCGCCACGCCCAACGTGCGTTTTCTGGAGGTCCAGGACAGCGCCAACCGGATCCTGGTGTACGTCGAGCAGCCGTCGGCAAACCACAATCGACCGCATCAGGTCGAAGTATTCCAGGCGCCCGTGCGATTGCAACGGGTGCCGCTGCACAACGATTTTTTCCAGAACAGCAAGGTCGCCACCACCGCTCCTGTCGAGGACTATCTGGGTCGGGTGATCGTCGGCCTGTCCAATGATGCGTTCAGTCAGCGCCAGCAGGAAATCCTGCTCAAGGCGGCCATTCTGGCACTGTTCGCCCTGCTGTTTACTTTCCTGCTGGCCCGACGCCTGGCCGCAAGCCTGTCACAACCGATCCGTGATATCGGCAACGCAGTCAAGGCGATTCAGGAAGGCGACTACAAGACTCCGCTGCCGATCGTCGACGACACTGAACTGGGCGCGTTGTCGCAACACATCAACAATCTCGCCAGCGGTCTCGAACAGGCCAGCCGCGAACAGCAGCAAGCCATGGAGCAATTGATCCAGACCCGCGAAGAAGCGGAAAAGGCCAACAACGCCAAGTCCGACTTCCTGGCCATGATGAGCCACGAATTGCGTACGCCGATGAATGGTGTGCTGGGCATGCTGCAATTGCTGGAAACCACCGAGATGACCGAGGAACAGGTCGAGTACGCGGCACTGGCCTCGGAGTCCACCGAACATTTGCTCAAGGTCATCAACGACATTCTCGATTTCTCGCGTATCGAACGCTCGGAACTGGAGCTGGAGCATATCCCGTTCAACCTGGCCGACCTGATCAGCGCCTGCGCCCAATCCTTCCAGCACAGCGCTGCGCAACGCGGGCTCGAGCTGCAGTTGCAGATTCCTCAGGACATGCGCGCATTGCAGGTACGAGGCGATCCGACGCGGATCCGGCAGATTCTGGTGAACCTGGTCGGCAACGCGTTGAAGTTTACCGAGCAGGGCCGCGTAACCATCGAACCGCAGTGGCAATCACTGGATCATGAATTGCTGTGGTTTACCTGCAGCGTGCGCGATAGCGGAATCGGCATTCCGGCCGACAGTCTGGAATTGATGTTCAACGCATTCCAACAGGCCGACAGCTCAATTTCCAGACGCTACGGCGGGACCGGCCTGGGTCTGCCGATTGCCCGCACGCTTGCGGAGCGCATGGGCGGGACTTTGCGTGCCCAGAGCGAAGAAGGTCGTGGTTCGGTGTTCACCCTCGAGATCCCGCTGGCACTCTGTCAACAATCATTACCGGCGCTGACCTCACGCATGCCTGCGGGCGATGGCGACGGTGAGGGCCGCAATGTCCTGCTGGTAGAAGACAACCCGGTCAATCAAACCGTCATCGAAGCAATGTTGCGCAGTCTGGGCTTTACTGTCAGCGTCGCTGCCGATGGCGCGCAGGCGGTGCGCAGTGCCGAAAGTCTGATTTTCGAAGCGATCCTGATGGACTGCCGCCTGCCGATCATCGACGGTTATGAAGCCACCCGACAGATTCGCCAGTTACCCGGCTGCACCGACTTGCCGATAATCGCCTTGACGGCTAATGCCTTGCAGGGCGACCGCGAAGCCTGCTTGTCGGCGGGGATGAACGATTACCTGGCCAAGCCATTCAAACGTAATGATCTACAGCAAATTCTGCAGCGCTGGGTGCGGTAGTACAGGCCTTTCGACCATCTGTGACTGGCGTCAAAGGCGAAAGTGCGGCAGTCTTAGACACCCGAACAGGCCCATAAAGGGGCTTGAATAAAAATTTCAGTGCACAAGTGTACATTCATGTCCTTGGTGCTGTGACTTTCACCACAACGCAATAGTCTATGAGTAGGCTGCCGGTTCGAGGCATGAATGCTTCGGACGGTCGGGAAGATTTGCCCCACCTGCCGCATGGGACTATTGAGGAGCTCGCATGACCAAACAAAACGCCTTTACCCGGGAAGATCTGCTGCGCTGCAGTCGCGGTGAGCTGTTCGGCCCAGGTAACGCGCAACTGCCCGCCCCGAACATGCTGATGGTTGATCGCATCACGCTGATCAGCGAAGAGGGTGGCAAGTACGGCAAAGGTGAATTGGTCGCCGAGCTGGATATCAATCCGGACCTGTGGTTCTTCGCTTGCCACTTCGAAGGTGATCCGGTGATGCCGGGCTGCCTGGGCCTCGATGCCATGTGGCAACTGGTCGGCTTCTTCCTCGGCTGGCAAGGCCTGCCGGGCCGCGGTCGTGCGCTGGGTTCGGGCGAAGTGAAATTCTTCGGCCAGGTCCTGCCGACCGCCAAGAAAGTCACCTATAACATCCATATCAAACGCGTCCTCAAGGGCAAGCTGAACCTGGCCATCGCCGACGGTTCGGTCACTGTCGACGGTCGCGAAATCTACACCGCCGAAGGCCTCCGGGTCGGCGTGTTCACCTCCACTGACAACTTCTAAGGGTTATTCGCATGCGCCGCGTCGTTATCACTGGTCTGGGCATTGTTTCGTGCCTGGGCAATGACAAAGAGACCGTCTCCGCTAACCTGCGTGCAAGCCGCCCTGGCATCCGGTTCAACCCGGAATATGCTGAAATGGGTCTGCGTAGCCAGGTTTCCGGCTCCATTGACCTCAATCTCGAAGAACTGATCGATCGCAAGATCTATCGTTTCGTCGGCCACGCGGCAGCTTATGCCTACCTGGCCATGAAAGACGCCATTACTGACTCCGGCCTGACCGAAGAGCAAGTGTCCAACCCGCGTACCGGCCTGATCGCCGGTTCCGGTGGTGCCTCCACGCTGAACCAGATGGAAGCGCTGGACATCCTGCGCGAGAAAGGCGTCAAGCGCGTCGGCCCGTACCGCGTAACGCGGACCATGAGCAGCACCGTTTCCGCTTGCCTGGCCACTCCGTTCAAGATCAAGGGCCTGAACTATTCCATCGCTTCTGCCTGCGCCACCAGTGCGCACTGCATCGGCACCGCCATGGAACAGATCCAGATGGGCAAGCAGGACATCGTTTTCGCCGGCGGCGGTGAAGAAGAGCACTGGAGCCAATCGTTCCTGTTCGACGCCATGGGCGCCCTGTCCAGCAAGCGCAACGACACCCCTGAAAAAGCTTCCCGTGCCTACGACGCCGACCGTGACGGTTTCGTCATCGCCGGCGGTGGCGGCATGGTCGTGGTCGAAGAGCTGGAACACGCTCTGGCTCGCGGCGCGAAGATCTACGCGGAAATCGTTGGCTACGGCGCGACTTCCGACGGCTATGACATGGTCGCCCCAAGCGGCGAAGGTGCGATTCGCTGCATGCAGCAGGCACTGTCCACCGTCGACACCCCGATCGACTACCTGAACACCCACGGCACCTCGACTCCGGTCGGCGACGTCGCGGAAATGAAAGGTGTGCGTGAAGTGTTCGGTGACAAGGCTCCGGCCATCAGCTCCACCAAGAGCCTGTCGGGCCACTCCCTGGGCGCCGCCGGCGTTCACGAAGCGATCTACTGCATGCTGATGATGGAAGGCAATTTCATTGCCGGCTCCGCCAACATCGACGAGCTGGACCCTGAAGTGGCCGACCTGCCGGTGCTGACCAAGACCCGCGAGAACGCCACCATCAACACTGTGATGAGCAACAGTTTCGGTTTCGGTGGCACCAACGCCACGCTGGTACTGAAGCGCTGGGAAGGCAAGTAATTCCCCGCTGAGCCACACATGAAAACGCCCCGACTGGTTCGGGGCGTTTTTTTTTGCCTTTTGAATTAACCAGGCTGACATATTACCTGTGGGAGCTGGCTTGCCAGCGATGACGTCGGCACAGCAAACATCAGCATCGGCTGACACACCGCTATCGCTGGCAAGCCAGCTCCCACAGGATGAAATATGTCGATGGAAGATGAAGCTTTTGTCATGCAACCATCCGCCCTGCGACTGAATGTCGCGGTTTCCGTGGGCTGCAGGACTGTTTCCAATTCTGCAACAAACCCTTTCCAAAGCCAGTCGTTTACTTAGCAAGCTACCAAAACATATAACAGAGTCCTGCACATGCCTTGCTGCAGATAACAGAGATTGGAGCTAGCAGATGACTGTAAAAGTAACTGAACGCGACGATTCAAAAATGTCCCATGAAGGCGTAGCCGCCGGTATCCGGATCTGGGATGTACATCAACAGGAATTGCTGGTGGGGATGTTCCATAGCGAGACCGACGCCCAGAATTACAAGGCCGAGTTGGAAATGCTGGAACATGAACGCGAACTCATGACTGGCTGAACACGAAACGTGCCCTCGCTGCAGCTCGCCCTTTCCTTCACGGTGAGCTGCAACGAAATCAGATACTTTACGCAATGCGTATGGAAGCCAGATGAACATCACCATCGATCACCACTGAGGGGACAACCCCGACGATCTGTCCCGCATCATGTCTGACCACCTCGCATTCCCCATCGTCGAAACCATCGTTCCTGATGGAGTACTGTATCGATGGCAGGTGCCGTTTGCTGTAGTCGAAGCCCATGCCGCAAGCAATCAGAAAATCGATCTTCGAATTTTTCAGTTCAATCTCCTCGTCTCGCTCGCCCTCTTTAAGCAGCGAATAATCAAGGCACAGATTGACGCCGAACGGACAGCCGGGAACAAGATTGTTCAAAAATCTTCCTTCATAACTGTCGAAGTAACTGTGTTCGGCTTGCACACTGCTGAGCGCCTTGACCTTTACAACAAAGTCACCGAAAAGATTAAAGTACCAATACCCCGCCGATGTCCCGACATGCCGGCCAAAATCGATACCTGACACATAACGTTTTGGCCACATCGAAATAAGCGGTTTATCCACCTCATACTCTTTGTTGGAGATGACCAGCAGATAATTGATGGCCTCGTAATGATTGGAGTCGCTCTGCTCAATTTTTATAAGGCTTGCGCAACTTCCTCCCAGCAAAACGATTTTCCCATAATGCTCAACCGGGAGATCCTCCATCAACGTCATGACAGCAGCCGATAGCTTTTCAAGGTAAGCGGAGTTCAGTTCGTGAAGTTCCTCCTCACTCTGCACGACGTGCCAGGGTATGTTCCAGAAGAACTCGGGCAGGGTAAAGAACAGACAGGCGGCACCCGCATGCCGCTCGCGAGCGGCCTTGGCTGCGACCTTTATTTTCCAGCGCACATGATCAACCCGCGCATCGAGTTCGCTCGTCAGGTAATCATTGATGGATAGGTAGGACGGTCTTTGTTTGGAAAATTGTGATTTAAAAGTAGGTTGGCGCAACGAAGCAATATTGATCAACATCAAACATATCCTTATGTCATAAAATTCATTCCATTGGGTTTTCTCCGCTGTGCAACTTCACTTGCAAGTAAAGTATTTTTGGCAAAAGAAAACCCGAAAGATCGTATCGATACGATGTTTCGGGCTCAATATAAAAATCAAGTGAATTGCCAGCAAACATGTAAGTTCGCTAACAAGACAGATGGATTACCACATCAGATCATCAGGAATCTGGTATGCCGCGTACGGATCGTCCTCGGCTGCGACTTCTTCCGTCTTCACGTTCAGCTGCACAATGCGCTGAGGGTCACGCTCCTGGATCTTCAGCGCCGCTTCACGGGGAATGACTTCATAACCACCGGCATGATGCACGATGGCCAGCGAACCATTGCTGAGCTTGTTGCGCATCAGCGTATTGACCGACAGACGCTTGACCTTCTTGTCATCGACGAAGTTGTAGTAATCCTCAGTCGTCAGCTTCGGCAGGCGCGTGGCCTCGATCAATTGCTTGATTTGCGCGACACGGGCCTTGGCTTCGGCTTTTTCCTTCTGCTGGCGATTGAGCTCCTGATCGCGCTTGACCTTCTCGGCCATGGCTTCCTGGGCTGCACGCTGCTGGGAATCATCCAGTTCGACCTGGCCTTTGTGGGCCAGACGCTGTTGCTTCTGTTTGTCTTTGCTGACCTGCTTGGCCTGCTTCTGGTTGACCAGCCCTGCTTTGAGCAACTGGTCGCGAAGGGAAATGCTCATGGTGCTTATTACTCACTTAGGCAACTGCTCAACCGCAGCTGGGCAAATTCTTTTCCTGACGTTTGGCTTCGCCCCACAAGGCGTCCAACTCTTCGAGGGTGCAATCTTCCATGGGTCGGTGGGTGTCGCGCAATGCCTGTTCGATAAAACGGAAACGTCGCTCGAACTTGCCATTGGCGCCACGTAGTGCGGTTTCCGGGTCAATCTTCAGATGACGCGCAAGATTGACCACGGAAAACAACAGGTCGCCGATCTCGCCAGCCACCGCCTCGGGATCGTTTTGCGACATGGCTTCGAGGACTTCATCGAGTTCTTCGCGCACCTTGTCGAGTACCGGCAGAGCGTCGGGCCAGTCGAAACCCACCTGCGCTGCGCGTTTCTGCAATTTTGCCGAGCGTGACAACGCCGGCAATGCAGCGGGCACGTCATCGAGCAACGACAGCTGCAGCGGTGCCGCAGATTTCTCCGCGCGCTCTTCGGCCTTGATCTCTTCCCAGCGTTGCTTGACTTGCTCTTCGGTCAACCGAGGCACATCCAGCGGCGCATAGAGATCACCTGTAGGGAACACGTGGGGATGCCGGCGGATCAGTTTGCGGGTGATGCTGTCGACCACACCGTCGAACTCGAAGCGCCCTTCCTCCCGGGCCAGTTGGCTGTAATAAACCACCTGGAACAGCAAATCGCCGAGTTCGCCCTGTAAATGATCGAAGTCACCACGCTCGATGGCGTCGGCGACTTCGTAGGCTTCCTCAAGGGTATGCGCAACGATGGTGGCGTAGGTTTGCTTGATGTCCCACGGGCAACCGTACTGCGGGTCGCGCAGGCGGTTCATCAGATGAAGCAAGTCTTCAAGTGAATACATCGGGTCAGTCTCAACAAGACCTGTGGGAGCTGACTTGCCGGCGATGCGGACAACTCGATCTCTGAGGAGAATCGAGGTGATGCCATCGCTGGCAAGCCAGCTCCCACAGTTGATCGGCGTCGTTCTTCACGGCGTACGGTTACGCCGGGTTTCGATGATGTTCGGCAATTGGGAAATCCGCCCCAGCAATCGCCCCAATGCATCCAGCCCCGGAATCTCGATGGTCAGGGACATCAGCGCCGTGTTGTCCTCCTTGTTCGAACGGGTGTTGACCGCCAGCACGTTGATCCGCTCATTGAGCAATACCTGCGAAACGTCACGCAGCAAACCGGAACGGTCGTAGGCCCGAATGACAATATCGACGGGATACGTGAGTACCGGCACCGGCCCCCAGCTGACCTGGATGATCCGCTCTGGCTCGCGTCCGCCCAATTGCAACACCGATGCGCAGTCCTGGCGGTGAATGCTGACGCCACGGCCCTGGGTGATGTAACCGACGATTGCGTCCCCTGGCAGCGGCTGGCAGCAGCCGGCCATCTGGGTCATCAGGTTGCCGACGCCCTGGATCTGAATGTCGCCGCGCTTGCCCGGCTTGTAACCGGTCGCCTTGCGCGGGATGAGTTCCAACTGTTCGTTGCCGCGTTCCGGCTCGACCAGTTGCTGCGCCAGGTTGACCAACTGCGCCAGGCGCAAATCACCGGCACCGAGCGCGGCAAACAGGTCTTCGGCGGTTTTCATGTTGGCCTTCTCGGCCAGCTTGTCGAAGTCCACCGCCGGCAGACCGAGGCGATTGAGCTCGCGCTCAAGCAGGGTTTTACCGGCCGCGACGTTCTGGTCGCGGGCCTGCAGCTTGAACCAGTGAACGATCTTCGCCCGCGCCCGCGAGGTGGTGACGTAACCCAGGTTCGGGTTGAGCCAGTCACGACTCGGGGTGCCGTGCTTGCTGGTGATGATCTCGACCTGCTCACCCGTTTGCAGGCTGTAGTTGAGCGGCACGATGCGCCCGTTGATCTTGGCGCCGCGGCAGTTGTGACCGATTTCGGTGTGCACGCGGTAGGCAAAGTCCAGTGGCGTCGCGCCCTTCGGCAGGTCGATGGCGTGACCGTCCGGGGTGAAGATATAGACCCGGTCAGGCTCGATATCGACCCGCAACTGTTCCGCCAGGCCACCGATGTCACCCAGTTCCTCGTGCCATTCGAGCACCTGCCGCAACCAGGAAATTTTCTCTTCGTAGTGATTGGAACCGGATTTGACGTCGGTGCCCTTGTACTTCCAGTGTGCGCAAACCCCCAGCTCGGCTTCTTCGTGCATGGCGTGGGTGCGGATCTGCACTTCCAGCACCTTGCCCTCCGGACCGATCACAGCAGTGTGCAGCGAGCGGTAGCCGTTTTCCTTGGGGTTGGCGATGTAGTCGTCAAACTCTTTGGGAATGTGCCGCCACAGGGTGTGGACGATGCCGAGCGCGGTGTAGCAATCGCGCATTTCCGGCACCAGCACACGCACGGCGCGAACGTCGTAGATCTGGCTGAACTCCAGACCTTTGCGCTGCATTTTGCGCCAGATCGAGTAGATGTGTTTGGCGCGGCCACTGATGTCTGCATCGACGCCGGTAGCCTGCAATTCGTTTTTCAGCTGGCTCATCACCTCGCTGATGAAACGCTCGCGATCGAGTCGCCGTTCATGCAGCAATTTGGCGATCTGTTTGTACTGATCGGGCTCAAGGTAGCGGAAGGACAAGTCCTCCAACTCCCATTTGATATGACCGATACCCAGACGATGGGCGAGCGGCGCGTAGATGTCGAAGACTTCACGGGCCACGCGGTTGCGCTTTTCGTCGTCGGCGGTTTTCACCGCACGAATCGCGCAGGTGCGCTCGGCCAGCTTGATCAAGGCGACACGCACGTCGTCGACCATCGCCACCAGCATCTTGCGCAGGTTTTCGACCTGCCCCTGAGTGCCCATCACCATGGATTTACGCGGGCTCAGACTGTCGCTGATAGCCGCCATGCGCTGCACGCCATCGATGAGTTTGGCGACCACCGGACCAAAGCGCTGGCTGACCGCCGGCAACGGGATCTGACCTTCGCGCACGCCTCGGTACAGGACCGCAGCGACCAGCGAATCCTGATCGAGTTTGAGGTCGGCGAGAATTTCGGCGATTTCAAGGCCGGTACGGAAACTCGAGTTGCCTTCCGACCATAAATTCTTGGCCGCATTGGCCTGCTGCTCAGACTCGCGAGCGAACTCGCAAGCCTCTTTCAAGGCTTCGCGATCCAGCGCCAGATCGACACTGACCGCATGATCGAGCCAAGCCTCGAGATTGATACTGCCGT